>NZ_JAMPSW010000021.1:0-50133 GCF_028484855.1 Providencia sp. PROV033
GAAACACAAAAAAAGTAAGGGACTTTTTTTCTTTTTTTAACTTCAATGTGGGTCATTGCAATTTTTGTTTTGGGGATCTTTGCATTTTTGTTTGCCGAAAGTTATACATGGTTATTTATGAATACTGAACTAATATTTCCATTTGAGTATGTAAAAAAAGCAGGCAATCTAGCATTGATGCTAGGCCCAATGCTAGGTGTAATAACCTACTTTATGTATACTAAAAAAGATAGCTAACCTCACTCCTCAGCCAACTGAAAGTTACAGGTAACTTATTAAATAATGGGTATGGACCTGTCAAATCAGAAATTATAGGTGAAGTTATCGGTGGAGGAGTTGGTTCTACAGCTGAAAATGCCACAGAGAAAACGATAAAAGATTTAAAAGGAAATAAATAAAATGAAAAGAAAACTATTTATTTCCTTTATCCAAGCTGTAATTGTTCTGCCTGTTTTTTCAATTTTATTATGTATGCTTGGGGTTCCTATAGGAATCCTAATAGCTTTTTTAAAGAGAGTACATTTTCATTTGATTCTCTGAATATAAAATCTATTTATGAATCATTGATTTATGCAGTAAAAGTAGGAGGTGCAATAGGTTTGGTTTTAGGGGCTGGACTTTTGATCGCTAATGTCATCATTCCTATTGTCACAGGTAAATTTGATAATAAAAATAATAGCTCTGAAGACTAGCTATGAAAAAGTAATTTTAGTTTGAGTTGTTGTTGAGAATAACTATTTGAGTGCCAAACAAATCACATCTTGGGTTGATAAGTATGATAATGCAGCCACCGATGAGGACAAAAAGAAACTAATCGTAATGGCTGAAAACTTGGATAAAGAACAGTTACAAAAAGCGTTAGATACAAAAATTTCTAAAGATTACTTAGAGCAACAAAAGAATGAACTCACTGAGTTATTAAACTCAGATAATTGTAATTTGAATTGTCGCTATATAGCACAAACAAGCATCAATCAATTGACACCAATCATCGATAACTATAGTGATTTAGAAAGAACAAATAAAATACCAAGAGCTGCAATAGCGACAATTACATTAGGTTTGCCAATGATGAGTAAAGCGGTTAGTCCTTATGTATCGAGTTGGTTAGGAAGCGCTTCTGTCGCTAACCGTGTGATAGGTGTTACAACCACAGGTACAGCGAACTTAGGGATGCAGGGATATAATATTTATAAAGACCCCGATAAGACTGATTTTAGTTACACAAATTTCGGAACATCATTATTAACTGGGGGGATCACACCTGGAATGGGGTATTGGGGAACAGTAACAACCAATACAACAGGTGCTGGAGTATCAAGTTTAATTGATGGGAAGTCACCTTGGGCTTCGATGGGCGGAGCATTCATTGGTTCATCGGTAGGTTATGGTGTTGGTCTAGGGACTACAAACGTTTTAAATAACAAAATGAACCCATGGTCAAGTGGTCTCAAAGAAAAGTACCTAGTAGAAATGCCGTCTATATCCGCTCCTCCTGCCATATCACCGACACCAGCTATTGCGGGAAGCACATTCGGATCGGCTGGATCAGAATTTATAGGCAATGAAATAACTGAAATATTAAAACCATTGACGACAAAGGATGAAAATGAAAGCAATTAATTATTTTTTAATTATATCAATATGCTATTCATTTGGCGCTTTTGTTATGTTTTTATTACTTAAGCTTATTGTTGAAGTAATTAGATATATAAAATTAAATGTTTTTGTTATAGATATTTCTGTTATTAAGGAGTTGCTAATTTTAGGTGTAACTTTAGGAGTGTTTACTAGCTGCGTACACCTATTTATTGGTTACTGGCATCATAAGCGATCTAAGTGATGTTTAAACGTGCCCTTATAAAAAATCGTTCAATAGATCCCTATTGTATGTAGGGATCCATTTAGTTGCTTTAACTCTTTAACTCCCTCTCAGCCAACCGGATAGTCAACTGTCCGGTTTGGCGAGTGAGGGTGAAGTGACTGCCCACCTCAAACCCCAGTTCCTTCAGCCACTTACCGCTAATGGTCAGTTGGGGGCTGGGGTTAGGGTTACCGCGGTTCGGCAAGTAACCCACTGCATACTGTCTGGTTTTGACCACTTCGCTTTTGGTTATCAACTCTCGCGATTCTATCTACTTTTGGTGGCAGTATTAGCCAAGCGGGCGGTTCACTGCGTCTCAATGCCAGCAAAACCGAAATGCACAGTGATTATCAATCGGTGGATAAACAAACGGGCATTAATGCGGGCAAAGGCGGCTTTGATATCAAAGTGGGCAAGCATACGCAACTCGATGGTACCGTGATTAGCAGCACAGCAGACGCGAATAAAAATACATTGGATACGGGCACTCTGGGTTTTGGGGATATCAAAAACAAAGCCGATTATCAGGTGGATAGTCAAAGTGGTGGCTTTAGCACCGGTGGTGCGTCAGTGGGTGACCAATTTGTCACCAACGCGGCAGGCTCCTTGCTGACGAATGTAAACAACAAGGGCAAAGACAGCAACACCATGTGTACGGAAAGCGAGATAACCGTAATTACACCCTTACTACTATTATAAGCTTGATATAGGGAGAATTAAGTTGGATTAGGCAATTAGGAACTAGGTTGACTTATCTTGAATAAAAACTGGTGTCCCCTGCAGGAATCGAACCTGCAACTAGCCCTTAGGAGGGGCTCGTTATATCCATTTAACTAAGGGGACATTGAGATGGCGCGGGTGAGCGTTTGGCATTTTACTGTCCACCTCCCATCGAATCAAGCTGTTACAACCAATTTCTCTATTTTTATCTTTCTTCGACATTTCTTTGTTGGGTTTTTAATCATTTCCGTCGTAATGAAAAAATAATTTCAGATAAGTCTATCTCTATGTTAATTCGCTAATTAATGCCATATACCGTTGTAATCGTTGTTTTCAAGGCGATCAAGTTATACTTCTTATGATAAGTTGATAATTAAATAGGTTATAATTATGCGAATAAGGTAATTAAACCACTCAAAACGTTTAACACGTTTTTCTATTTGCTTCTATGATAAGGCGATTAGCAATAACGATAAAAACACCATGGCAAGGTGGACTAAAGGATGGAGAGAATGATGAAGTTTCGCATGAGTAGCGTTCTTCTCGCGGGAGTTTTAATGGTTGGGTGCGCTAGCGTTGACCCAGAAACGCAGCAGCGTTCAGACCCGTTAGAAGGCTTTAACCGAGCAATGTTTAACTTTAACTATAATGTCTTAGACCCCTATGTCTTAAGACCTGTAGCGGTTGCTTGGAATGATTATGTGCCAATGCCTGCCCGAAACGGACTCAGTAACTTTCTTGGCAATCTAGAAGAACCCGCTAGCATGCTAAACAGTTTTTTGCGTGGGGAAGTGGAGCAAGGGTTCAAACACTTTAACCGCTTCTTCTTAAACTCCGTATTTGGTATCGGTGGTTTAATCGATGTTGCCGGTATGGCAAATCCTCAATTGGTGAAAGAGGAACCTAAACGTTTTGGTAATACATTAGGCTACTATGATGTCGGTTATGGTCCTTATGTTGTATTACCGGGTTATGGTAGTGCGACATTGCGTGAACAGGGCGGTGACCTTGCTGACGATCTCTACCCAATGCTGAGTTATTTAACGTTCTGGATGTCGGCAGGTAAATGGGCATTAGAAGGTATTGAAACTCGTGCAAGATTGCTCGATTCTGATGGATTGCTGAAAAGCTCTTCCGATCCTTACTTAATGTTCCGCGAAGCTTACTTCCAACGTAATGATTTCTTATCTAAAGGGGGAACGCTGCAACCAGCAGATAACCCAAATGCGGCGGTCATTGAAGGGGAGTTGGATTCGATTGACTAATTGGTTGATCGATTGATTCGGTGGGGTTTATCACTCTCTATGTTTTTTGGACATCAGAGAGTGATAAAGATACTGCTAGTCATTGTCCTGTTTTCCTCGTTGGATGACTGTGTCAATCACGGCACTGACGACTAACACGCTAACAAAGCTGATAGTAAATAATGTTCCCATAACTTCCTCCTACGTTTTCTTCATGGTTTTCCTCAAACGATCGCTTAGTGAGCAATTTTACTGTTTCTTCATGTCAAAAAAATGAAGGTCAGCATCGCATTTAAAAATGAATGGGTGAATAAATATGACTGGAATCAGTACATGAATAAGCCGCAGGAATGTTTTTAACAATAAAATAACATCGGGCTATAATTAATATATAAATCTGTACAAAAAAAAGTCAAGAAAAATTTGGTTTGAGGATGATTTTTCTGCGAAGGGCAGAAAAAGAAAGTCGAGCAGAGGAAGAAATAGAAGAGGGAGATATCAGGGGAGCGAGCTCCCCTGATAGGAGAAAACTGATTAGAAGGTATAGTTAAAGTTAACGCCGTATAACCATGCAGAGCCTTCAGATTTGAAACGAACTTCGGAAGTAGGATCTTTTTCGATCAATCTTTCATTAATATTGACCTTTTTACCGTACATATAAGCAATACCTAAGTCCACAGAGGCATCTTTGTTAAATGCATAAGTGGTACCTGCGGTGAGCCAGTAACGGTCTTGGTCAGGAATAGAAATTGAACGGTATTTAGATGGCACTGGGCTTTCATCGTAAGCAATACCGGTACGGAATGTCCAGTTATCATCGTAGAAGTAGGTGGTACCTAATGCTAAGCGCCATGCATCATCAAAGTTTTCTGGTTTATGGAATAGCTCTTTGCCATCACTTTTTCTATAGGCAGTTAAGTCTTTGAAAGTACTCCAACCTGTATAAGAAACACTGTAGTGCAGTGCCCATTTCGGATCGACTTTATGGTAACCGGAGAATTCCCAAACATCAGGTAGGTTTAAATCTAAAGTTCCCTTAACAGTCTTACCCCCCGTAGGGTTAAGCGCTTGAATTTGTGATGGTTTAAGGTTTGGGATCCCGTTAGAATATTTACCATCTTCAAATTTCACTTTCACTTTTGAACGGTAGGTAAAACTTAAACGGTTATCTTGATTGATTTCATACAGAAGCCCCGCGTTCCATCCGTAACCCCAATCATCACCTTTTAATTTAGCGGCATCTGTGCTTGGTGTAATTCCCAAACCAACAAAATCTATAGCTTTCTCGCCCATGTGACGTGTAATTTCAGCATCGGCATAAACGGCATTCGCACCTAAACCAAAACTGAAGTTGTCGTTGATACGATAGGCGCCGCTTAAATTTAAGTTAACGGTTTTTAAATCTGTTTTACCGCCAACTAAGCCCGCTGCATAATCTTTATGGAAGTCAGTCGCGAGGCCAAAGTTAGTGGTCATGGAAGTACCAACTGCCCATTTATCATTGATTGGAAAGATAAAGTGAGCGTTAGGTACTACGGCATTAGGGGCGATGTTATTGGCAGTATACTTATCGTCATCACGCCCTTTGATATCTACGGTTGGGTCAATATAAACCGCACCAATTGACATGGTTGGTCGATCAAATAACATCATTGCAGCTGGGTTGCGGCTGCCTTCACTTGCGTTGTCGCCGACGGCTCCTGCGCCTGAAAATGCACGTCCTAAGGCTGAGGTTGAATATTCATTCAGCAAAAAACCAGCTGCGCTTGCATTGGAAGAGATAACAGCCACTGCGATTGCTAAAGCTGATCGAGCAAATAGGTTTTTCTGGTTCATGACCAAAACCCTCTAGTAGTTTTATTTAAATAAGCGACTTCTATCGCAAGAAGCGCTGAATTGTAGGGTCGCTTGCCGCAATGACAAATCAGACCAGTTCACTGAGTATAGGTCTGACCACTGGGTATGTTGCAAGGTTGTTTTGTTTTTGTGCGATTTTTATTTTCGAAAATGCGATGCAATTAACAAAATGGCAACATTCGAATGAGCTTAACGAGTAAGAAATGCTCATATAAGGAACTAGATCAAACTTATGTTGGATTATTAGCAATTAAATTTGATATCACTAGTGTTTGGCACTTTTTCAGCGTTATGATACTTACTTAACAGTTTGTTCATTGGGAGAATAAAATGACTGATGCAATTAAACGTTGTAGCGCGGATGAAACGGCTGCATGCTGCTGTGTAGATGTCGGTACTGTACTGGAAAATAAGGATTGCACCGCATCGTATCAGCAAGTTTTCGCCACTCAGCAAGACGCTGAAGCGATGTTGAAAACACTCACTGAAAAAGCGAAATCAGTAGAGTCAGAACCGTGCGAAATTACTCACTCAATCATCCCTGTTGCAGGTGGTGTGGAGTTATCCGCGAACTTTACATTTAGCTGTGAAGCAGAAAGCTTGATTTTCCAATTAGGCTTGCGTTAATCAAACGTTTGAATTCCTTCTCAAAGCCCATTGACTCTATTATTTCGCGTATGCGTCATTTTTAGAAGTGAATGGGTTTTTTCTGACTAAAAACCCACCAAATTTCCTGCCATTATGGTCAATTGATTGTAACTTGTGTGTGAGCTCGCATTTTTTATCGACACTGATTGATAAATGTGACGAATATGTTAACTATTTACACAGGTCAGACCTCTTATTTTAATCACAACAACTCTACTTTATTTTCCTTTTAGCAGGAGCGACCATGAATCAACTCTCTCACCATGGCGATAATCGGCATTCAGTAAAAGAAAGAATTGCCATTGTTAGCGGATTACGTTTGCCTTTTGCTAAGCAATCTACGGCTTATCTCAATATTCCCGCTGTGGATTTAGGCAAAACTGTCGTTGCAGAACTACTTCATCGTAGTGATATCGATCCATCGATTATTGAACAACTGGTGTTTGGTCAAGTTGTTCAAATGCCGGAAGCGCCCAATATTGCGAGAGAAATTGTCTTGGGCACAGGAATGAGTGTTTCGACAGATGCCTACAGTGTATCTCGCGCCTGCGCTACCAGCTTCCAAGCTATTGTGAATGTGGCACAAAGTATGATGGTGGGTGATATTTCTGTGGGTATTGCGGGGGGAGCAGACTCCTCTTCTGTTTTACCCATTGGTGTCTCGAAGAAGCTCGTTGCAACATTATTAGCATTAAGTAAAGCGAAGTCATTCGGGCAAAAATTATCGCTGATTAGCAAATTGCGCTTGAAAGATTTAGCGCCGGTCGCGCCGGGTGTAGCGGAATACTCAACGGGGTTGCGCATGGGGGATACTGCGGAACAGATGGCAAAAAGCTACCATATTAGCCGTGAGCAACAAGATGAATTAGCACATCGCTCTCATCTATTGGCGGCGAAAGCATGGAAAAGTGGCGTACTGGATGACGAAGTGATGACGGCGTATATGCCGCCTTATAAGCAAGCTTTCTCTCGCGATAATAACGTGCGTGAAAATTCGGTTCTGACGTCTTACGCGAAGCTCAGACCCGCCTTTGACAGAAAACACGGTAGTGTTACTGCTGCGAACAGTACACCACTTACGGATGGTGCGGCAGCCGTGTTGATGATGACTGAATCTCGTGCGAAAGCACTGGGTTACACTCCATTAGGTTATATTAAAAGCTACGCATTCTCGGCGATTGATGTCTGGGAAGATATGTTATTGGGACCGTCTTATGCGACGCCGATTGCGTTAAAAAAGGCGGGACTGACTTTGCAAGATCTTACCTTGATTGATATGCATGAAGCTTTTGCTGCTCAAACGCTCTCTAATATTCAAATGTTTGCGAGTCAACAATTTGCCCAAGAAAAACTCGGTCTATCGAAAGCGATAGGGGAAATTGATATGGACAAGTTTAATGTGTTAGGTGGTTCAATTGCGTATGGGCATCCGTTTGCTGCGACAGGGGCAAGAATGGTCACTCAAACATTGAACGAGCTACGTAGACGTGGCGGCGGTTTTGGGTTAACAACAGCCTGTGCGGCAGGTGGGCTCGGAGTGGCAATGATTTTGGAGGCAGAATAATGACGCAACATTCGACGGTAGTCACGGAGCCAGCATTTACGTTAAAGATAGTTAATGGCAATGTTGGTGTGATTTATATTGATGTTCCTAATGAAAAAGTGAATACCTTGAAAGCTGAATTTGCACAGCAATTTCATGCTATTTTACAGCAAGCTCAATCCACTTCAGGTCTGAAAGGCTTGGTGATTACGTCAGGAAAAAAAGACAATTTTATCGCCGGTGCAGACATCAGCATGATTGCCAATTGCACTAGCAAAGAGCAGGCGAGTGAATTGTCGAAACAAGGGCATACACTGTTCGACAAAATTGAAAATTATCCGCTGCCAATTATTGCCGCTATTCATGGCGCATGCCTTGGTGGCGGCTTGGAGCTAGCGCTGGCTTGCCATGCGCGTGTTTGCTCTGATGATGATAAAACCAAATTGGGTCTCCCTGAAGTACAGCTGGGTCTACTTCCTGGGTCGGGAGGAACACAGCGTTTACCTCGCTTAATTGGTATCCCTAATGCGCTGGATATTATGCTGACAGGGCGCCAACTGAAAGGCAAACAGGCATTAAAAATGCGGTTAGTGGATGATGTGGTTCCTTTGTCGATTTTATTGGATACCGCTGTGGAACTAGCGCAAAAAGGCGGTGTGAAACGTAAGCCTCTACCTTGGCAGCAGCGTTTACTCAGTAGTAAATTACTGCGCAATAAAGTATTTGCTAGCGCGAAAGAAAAAACGGTCAAGAAAACCCAAGGGCATTATCCTGCACCAGAGAAAATTATTCAGGTTGTTAAAGCGGGGATGAACCATGGATTAAAAGTCGGTTTTGCCGAAGAAGCCAAAGCTTTTGGTGAACTGGCAATGACACCAGAATCAGCCGCTTTACGTAGCCTATTTTTTGCCTCTACAGCACTTAAAAATGAAACAGGTGCAGAAGCTAAACCTAAAACGATTAAGCAAGTTGGCGTATTGGGTGGCGGCTTAATGGGGGGCGGGATTGCTTATGTGAGCGCTGTATTTGGTAAATACCCCGTGCGTATTAAAGACATTTCAGACAAAGGCATTTCTCAAGCGTTGCGTTACAGCTGGGATTTGCTCTCCCAGCGTGTCAGTAAAAGGCGCTTATCTGTGCGGGAGCGAGATGCCATTATGGCGAGAATCTCTGGTACGCTCACTTATCAAGGGTTAGAAACTGCAGATATCGTGGTGGAGGCGGTTTTTGAGGATCTGGCGCTGAAACGTAAAATGGTGCAAGAAACAGCAAAAATGTCGGAAGGGAAAGCGATATTTGCATCGAATACATCGTCGTTGCCTATTCATCGCATTGCAGAAGGTAGCCCACACCCCGAGAAGGTGATTGGACTGCACTATTTTAGCCCAGTTGATAAAATGCCGCTGGTGGAAGTGATCCCGCATCAGCAAACCGATGCAGCCACAGTAGCGACAACTATTGCGTTTGCTAAGCGCCAAGGCAAAACCGCGATAGTGGTCGGAGATGATGCTGGCTTCTATGTAAACCGAATTTTAGCGCCGTATTTATGTGAAGCTGCACAGTGCCTTGTTGAAGGAAATGCCATCGACCACATCGATAAAGCATTAGTGAAATTTGGTTTCCCAGTGGGACCTTTCCATCTGTTAGATGAAGTGGGTATTGATGTGGGAACTAAAATTCTCCCTATTTTGGTTGAGCGGTTTGGTCATCGTTTTAAAGCGCCAGATGTGCTTGATAAAGTGATTAATGACGATCGTAAAGGCAAGAAAAATGGACGTGGGTTTTATGTTTATGGGCAAACTGGGGGCAAGCTTACTTTCTGGAAAAAATCCACAAAACGCCAAGTTGACCACGGTATTTATTCACTGATTAGCATTCATCCCTCAACGACGACAAGCCAAACAGACATTGCCCAGCGCTGTGTCATGCTGATGCTGAATGAAGCCGCTCGTTGTTTAGAAGAAAACATTATTCGTAGTGCCCGTGATGGGGATATTGGCGCAGTATTCGGTATTGGCTTCCCGCCATTTTTTGGTGGACCTTTCCGTTATATGGATAGCCTTGGGGTCGGCAAAGTCGTCGAAATACTGCAACAGCTGACCGAAAAACACGGTGATAAATTTACGCCGTGTAAATTACTGGTGGATATGGCACAGTCTAATCGTCAGTTTTATCCCGCGGATGATCATGAAAAAAATGCATTATCATCGGAAGAGAATAGCAGCACTAATTAAATTATAATTGCCTTTTAATCAACCTGATACCGCATTTAAATGCTGTGGTTATCAGGTTTTTTTATGGCTGAATAACGAAAAATGTCAGTAAAAAACAATGTAAATCATTTTATTTGCAACGGGTTTGTTGCAGAATCTCTTCTCACCCCAACTGATGGTTATCTTTAACTATAATTATCTAAATGAAAAGACCCATATTCTCATGTGGAATAGCGGCACAGATGGTGGATTATGCAAGTTTATATTATGCGTCATGGTGATGCTGTGATACAGGCAGCGAGTGACTCGGCAAGACCATTAACCCAGAAAGGGAAAGATGATTCCATACTCATGGCGAAGTGGTTGCAAGCGCGTCATCCGTTAATTGATACGGTATTAGTGAGCCCATATTTACGGGCAGAGCAAACGTGGCAAGTGATGCGCGATGAACTGTCTTTACCCTCGCAAGTACAGGTTATGGATGGTTTAACGCCTGGCGGAAATGCAGAGTGGGTTGCTGCGCAAATTCGGGATTATGCATTTAGTGGCGCCAAAGCGGTTTTAGTCGTTTCTCATCTTCCACTCGTGGGTTATTTGGTGTCGGAATTGTGCCCTCAAGAAGCACCACCTATGTTTACAACCTCGACTATTGCGTGCGTTGAGGTGAATACTGAGCAGATGAAATGTCATTTAGAATGGATGCTCAGTCCATCGCAGATCTCATTGATCCAATCCTAAGTTTGAGCATCATGGTGATGAAACAGTCCGTAAATGAGTGCTTAACGGCGAGCACTCTCCGTTGTTTCAATTAATAATAACAGCGAGGCATTACCTCCCCACTCTTTAGGGGCTTGGTGAAAGGCAACAATATCAGGATGTTGGGCTAGCCATAAGGGTGTTTGCTGTTTCAAAATATGCTTACCATGCCCATGCATGATACAAGCACAATGCACATTTTCCCGTTTACATGCTGCTATCAATGCACCAATTTCTTGTTTTGCTTCCATTTGGGTGAGCCCGTGAAGGTCAAGAAATAGCTCTGGTACATAGTCCCCACGACGTAATTTTTTTAATTCATAGGGGTTGGAGTCCGGTCGTAAGAAGCGAGTCGGACCGTCATTATCTAGCTGTGGTTGAAATTCATCAGAAAAATAAAATGAAGCATCTACTTGTTCTTGTTGAACTTTTTTACGGGATGGCTGAGTGACTTTTTCACGAATAGGGGCATGCACTATTTGGTCTTGGTGAATTTTTTTGGCACCCCGAATCGCTTCTTTAAATAGATTAATGTCGCCGTCTTCTAAGGCAAATTTCTTTTTATTCATGGTTAATAAATCATTCTTTTGAGATGGGTAAAACTGCCAGTAGTGTAACCCATTTTTTGCATGAACGGTTATCATAGAATATTTTTAGCGCTACGTAACAAATTTATAACTTTTGCACGTCTATCCATTGACAATAGATAGATAAGTAGTCTAATTGTATATACATATATATACCTTTGTATCCCTACCTTTCATATGTGAAGCCTAATTGGGTTTCTGTTGCCATAGGATGATTTATGTTATTTAAAGCACATGCGAATGATGTGATCTGGCGTAACGGTCGGATTGCGACAATGAATACCGAATTGGGCACGGCATACGGCTTACTGGAAAATCACGATTTGATCATTCGTGGTGAACAAATTATCGCGATCCATCCTAGCGACCACGTGGAAGCTAATGGCTGCGATATTATTGATGTTAAAGGTCGTTTAATCACGCCTGGGTTAATTGATTGCCACACTCATTTAGTTTTTGGTGGTAACCGTGCGGCAGAATGGGAACAGCGGATGAATGGTGTTTCCTATGAAACAATTAGTGCGCAGGGTGGTGGGATCAATTCGACGGTACGCTCGACACGGGCAATGAGCGAAGAGGCATTATTTGATGTGTCTAAACCGCGCCTTGAAGCGCTGATCCGTGAAGGTGTCACGACAGTTGAGATGAAGTCGGGTTATGGACTCGATCTGGCAAGCGAAGAAAAGCAATTGTTAGTTGCAAAGCGATTATTTGCAGCTTATCCGATAGAGGTTAGCTCAACGTTACTTTCTGCTCATACCGTTCCGCCTGAATATAAGGGCAGAGCCGACGAGTATATTGACCTTATATGCAACGAAATCATGCCGCAATTATGGAAGAAAGGCTTATTTGATGCCGTAGACGTATTCTGTGAAAGTGTTGGCTTTTCTCTTAAGCAAAGTGAAAAACTATTTTTGGCTGCTCAAAAATTGGGAATTCCAGTGAAAGGGCACGTTGAGCAACTCTCTAATTTAGGGGGAAGTGAACTTGTCGCACAGTTTAAAGGTTTGTCCGTTGACCATATTGAATACTTAGATCTTAACGGTATACAGGCTCTGAAACGCAGTGGTACGGTCGCTGTGCTACTACCTGGCGCTTTCTATTTCTTGCGTGAAACCAAGTTACCCCCCATTGACTTATTAAGTGAACACCAAGTCCCTATCGCCATTTCCACTGACTTTAATCCGGGCACTAGCCCGTTTGCCTCACTGCGTATGGTGATGAATATGGCTGCGGTCTTGTTTAGATTAACACCGGAAGAGATTTGGGCAGGCGTGACGCGCCACGCCGCAAAAGCATTAGGTCGCGAGGATGCTATAGGGCAGCTAAGCGCCGGTTATCAGGCAAACTTTGTGGTATGGAATGCACACGATCCGGTTGAAATGATTTATGAGCAAGGGAGTAATCCATTACATCAGCGTGTTTACCAAGGAAAAGTGACCCATCAAAATTAACCGTTCAATTAATTTAAAATAGAAAAAGTGTTTTCGTTTTTCAGGTTATAATCATATTTATTCATAAAGTTCTGATTGCTGCCTCGGTTTGTTATCGCCACGATAGGCAGCGATTGTTTGATTAATTTTCAATGTTGACTACTCACACTCATTACTTATTTGGAAATAAACGTGACAGCCGAAAAAAAACCGAAGCTGAAAACTCCTGTTCCATTGTATTTGCAAGTTAAGCAGTCAATTATTGAAAAAATACAAGCAGGAGAATGGCAAGCGAACGACCGTGTACCGTCGGAAGCGGAGTTAGTCGTACAGTTTGATTGTAGCCGCATGACGGCGAACCGAGCCCTGCGGGAATTAACTGCGGAGGGCTTATTGGTGCGTCTTCAAGGTGTTGGCACGTTTGTTGCCGAGCCGAAAGGGCAATCTGCTTTGTTCGAAATTCATAGTATTGAGAATGAAATCCTCGCAAGGAATCATCAATACAGTTGTAAAATTACTAAATTAGAGCAAGTTCTTGCCTCCGTAACGCTGGCAAAAGAATTAAATATTCCCCCAGAAACCCCCGTCTATCATTCTGTGATGGTTCATTTGGAAAACGATATTCCGGTACAAATCGAAGACCGTTTTGTGAATGCTTTGGCTGCCCCTGATTACCTTGAACAAGATTTTATGACCATCACGCCTCATGATTATTTATCTCGTGTTGCGCCATTGACTCAAGGCGAGCACATCGTTGAGGCGGTAGAAGCCGATGACCGAAGTGCACGGCTTTTGCAGGTTCACGTGGGTGCATCATGCTTGCAAATTACCCGCCGAACATGGTCACAAAGTCATATCGTGACCAGTACCAAGCTATTATTCCCTGGTCACCGATATAAACTTAAAGGCAGCTTTTCTTCCTAATGGTAGGCACAAAATGCATCGTGCTGCCATGTCGACATTCGCACAGCCACAAGTAGCTGTGCGAACCTCAAACTCCCGCCACAAATGTAAAATAACTGTGAAATAAATGTGATCTGGTAGGCAGATTTAGAATGAAAAAACACCAGTAAAATCAAAGGGTGTTTTTCTATATAATTGTTATTAATAAATTATTTTCATCTTCGATGTTCGTTATCGCCATCTCAATTGTTAAAAAATAAATTGATTGTACATGTATATACAACTATATCTATAGGGAGACGCTATAAGTCAAACACGCATCTAAGTGAGGGTATATTCGTGATAAAGTTAAATAACAAATATCGTAATATTGAAATTCGAGCACCTCGTGGAACCACCTTGACGGCTAAAAATTGGCTGACAGAAGCACCACTGCGCATGTTGATGAACAACCTCGATCCTGACGTGGCAGAAAATCCCCCAGAATTAGTGGTTTATGGTGGGATTGGTCGCGCAGCCCGTAACTGGCAATGTTATGACCAAATTGTTGAATCCCTAAAGCAGCTAGAGAGCGATGAAACTTTACTCGTGCAATCGGGTAAACCCGTTGGCGTATTTAAAACTCACGAAAATGCGCCTCGCGTACTCATTGCTAACTCTAACCTTGTACCTCATTGGGCGAATTGGGAACATTTTAATGAACTCGATGCGAAAGGTTTAGCAATGTACGGTCAAATGACGGCGGGAAGCTGGATTTATATTGGCAGCCAAGGGATTGTCCAAGGCACATATGAAACCTTCGTTGAAGCTGGCCGCCAACATTATAACGGTGATTTAACCGGGCGTTGGGTGTTAACGGCAGGTTTAGGTGGAATGGGTGGCGCACAACCATTAGCGGCAACATTAGCCGGTGCTTGTTCGTTAAATATTGAGTGCCAGCAAAGCCGCATCGATTTCCGCTTAAGAACCCACTATGTGGATGAACAAGCGACAGATTTAGATGATGCGTTAGCACGCATCAAGAAATACACCTCAGAAGGCAAAGCCGTTTCTATCGCATTATGTGCCAATGCCGCCGAGGTCTTGCCTGAGCTTGTCCGTCGTGGTGTTAAGCCCGATATGGTGACTGACCAAACGAGTGCCCATGATCCACTTAATGGCTATCTACCCATTGGCATGAGCTGGGAACAATATCGCGAGAAGAGCATACAAGACCCTCAAGGCACCGCGTTGGCAGCGAAGAAATCCATGGCAGAACATGTGAAAGCGATGCTGGCATTTCAAGCACAAGGTATTCCGACATTCGACTACGGTAATAATATTCGCCAAATGGCATTAGAAATGGGCGTTGAAAATGCGTTCGATTTCCCTGGGTTTGTGCCTGCGTATATTCGACCTCTATTTTGCCGTGGTGTGGGTCCCTTCCGTTGGGTTGCACTCTCAGGTGACCCTGAAGATATCTATAAAACCGATGCAAAAGTGAAAGAGTTACTGCCTGATGATAAACATCTGCATCGCTGGCTGGACATGGCTCGTGAGCGTATTAGTTTCCAAGGTTTGCCAGCGCGTATTTGCTGGGTTGGCTTAGGAGATCGTGCCAAATTAGGTTTAGCGTTCAATGAAATGGTGAGAAGTGGTGAGGTATCTGCTCCGATTGTCATTGGGCGCGATCACTTGGATTCGGGGTCGGTAGCAAGCCCGAACCGAGAAACAGAAGCGATGAAAGATGGTTCAGATGCCGTGTCTGATTGGCCATTACTTAATGCATTACTCAATACTGCCAGCGGAGCAACGTGGGTGTCATTACACCACGGTGGCGGCGTTGGAATGGGCTTCTCTCAACATTCTGGTGTGGTGATTGTGTGTGATGGTACCGATGCTGCCGCAGAGCGAATTGCGCGTGTATTACATAATGATCCTGCAACTGGCGTGATGCGCCATGCGGATGCAGGTTATGACATCGCTATCGAATGTGCGAAAGAGAAAAACTTAAACTTACCTATGCTAAAAACACGTTAGGAGTGCCATTGATGACTAAATTAACGATCCATCCAGGGAAAATGACACTCGATGAATTACGCGTTGTCTTCCAAAAATCCGTTACCGTAGCATTAGATAAACATGCACACAGCGCCATTGAAAAAAGTGTCGCGACGGTCAATAAAATTATTGCTGAAGATAAAACAGCATACGGTATTAATACTGGGTTTGGTTTACTCGCTAACACCCGTATTGCCAGCAAAGATCTGCAATCTTTACAACGCTCTATTGTAATGTCCCATGCGGCGGGAGTGGGCGAACCACTGGATGATGATCTGGTTCGCTTGATTATGGTGCTCAAAATCAACAGTCTTGCTCGCGGTTTTTCAGGTATTCGCTTGGAAGTGATTGAGGCATTAATTGCGTTAGTTAACGCGCAAGTGTATCCGTTCATTCCTGCAAAAGGTTCTGTAGGTGCATCTGGCGACTTAGCACCATTGGCACATATGAGCTTAATTCTGATTGGTGAAGGTAAAGCACGTGTTGATGGACAATGGTTACCGGCGAAAAAAGCGTTAGAAAAAGCGGGCTTGAAGCCATTAACACTGGAAGCTAAAGAAGGTTTAGCACTCCTGAACGGAACTCAAACCTCGACAGCATTTGCATTAAAAGGTCTATTTGCTGCTGAAAATTTATTGTTATCGGGTATTGTGTGTGGCGCATTAAGTGTCGAAGCCACATTAGGTTCACGTAAGCCATTTGATGCACGAGTCCAAGAAGTTCGTGGTCAAAAAGGTCAAATTGATGTGGCAGCATTATTCCGTGATGTTCTGTCGCCAACCAGTGAGCTGTCACAATCCCATGCGAACTGCTCGAAAGTTCAAGACCCCTATTCATTACGTTGCCAACCGCAGGTGATGGGCGCATGTTTAACGCAAATTCGCCAAGCCGCTGAGGTGATTTTAATTGAATCAAACGCAGTTTCCGATAACCCTCTGGTATTTACGGATAACGGCGACATCATTTCTGGCGGTAACTTCCATGCTGAACCAGTCGCGATGGCAGCGGATAATATCGCGTTGGCGTTAGCGGAAATTGGTGCGTTGTCAGAGCGTCGTATTGCTATGTTGATGGACACGCATATGTCCCAACTCCCGCCATTCTTGGTCAACAATGGGGGGGTAAACTCCGGCTTTATGATTGCGCAGGTAACGGCAGCCGCATTAGCAAGTGAAAACAAAGCGTTAGCACATCCATCTAGTGTGGATAGCTTACCAACTTCTGCAAACCAAGAAGATCACGTTTCGATGGCACCAGCAGCCGGTCGTCGTTTGTGGGAAATGGCGAAAAACGTTACGGGAATTTTAGCCATCGAGTGGCTATCTGCGTGTCAGGGAATGGATTTCCGCGATGGCTTAAAATCGAGTGAAAAACTGGAGAAAGCCCGTAAAACCTTGCGTGATAAAGTCGCGTATTACGATAAAGACCGTTATTTCGCGCCGGATATCGAGGCAGCTATCTCGCTTATTGATCAACATAAACTTGCCACGTTGTTTGCAGCAAACTCGGTTTTTCATTCATAAAAACCTGTAGTTCATATACCGATAGTTCCTATAAGTAAGTGTTTTAAAAGCAGCCGACTATGTATCGGCTGCGAATTCTCTTCGAAACGACTGATAAAAACGAAGGACACAACATGCAAAGCACATCACAACTTGCGCGTGGACTTTCTGCGCGCCACATCCGATTTATGGCCCTCGGTTCAGCAATAGGAACGGGGTTGTTTTATGGTTCAGCAAAAGCGATACAAACAGCGGGTCCGGCGGTCCTGCTTGCCTATATTATCGGCGGTGCCGCTGTTTTTATGGTTATGCGCGCCCTTGGTGAAATGGCAGTACGTAGCCCACTTGCGGGGTCATTTTCTCAATATGCGAGCCACTATTTAGGTGCGAGAGCTGGTTTTTTCACGGGGTGGACATATGTATTTGAAATGCTGATCGTCTGCTTGGCGGATGTGACCGCATTTGGGGTTTATATGAAGTTATGGTTCCCCGATGTCGCACAGTGGATTTGGGTACTGAGTATTATCTGTTTTATTGGTGCGATTAACTTATGTCACGTTAAAACCTTCGGTGAAATGGAATTTTGGCTATCGATTGTCAAGGTTGCGGCGATTGTCGCCATGATTGTCGGTGGCGCTGCCATTATGATGTTTGGTTTTGGTCAAGCTTCTGAACATGCCGTTGGGGTATCAAACCTGTTTGATAATGGCGGGTTTATGCCAAATGGAATAGGCGGGGTCATCGCCTCATTTGCGGTAGTAATGTTTGCCTTTGGCGGGATTGAAGTGATTGGAATTACGGCTAGCGAAGCCAAAAATCCTGATGTGACGATCCCAAGAGCGATTAATGCGGTGCCTGTACGTATTTTACTTTTTTATGTACTGACATTGTTTGTCCTCATGTGTATCTACCCGTGGAATCAAATTGGTCAAAACGGTAGCCCGTTTGTTCAAATATTTGATAGCTTAGGCATTTCAGCGGCGGCGAATATTTTGAACGTGGTGGTGATCACTGCTGCAATTTCCGCGATTAACAGTGATATTTTTGGTGCAGGTCGAATGATGTATGGTATGGCTCATGAAGGGCAGGCACCAAAATCATTTACTAAGTTAACGAAAAATGGGGTGCCTTGGATGACCGTATTGGTCATGGTGTTGGTACTGTTTATCGGCGTGGTACTGAATTACATGATCCCTGAAGATGTATTCTTAGTTATCGCATCGATTGCGACCTTTGCAACGATTTGGGTTTGGTTGATGATTTTGTTGGCTCAGTTTGCGATGCGTCGTAAGATGACGCCGGAACAAGTCCAGCAATTGAAATTCCCTGTGCCAATGTGGCCTGTTGCGCCCATCCTCGCGATCGCCTTTATGTTATTTATTTTTGGTGTCTTAGGGTATTTCGAAAGTACTCGAATTGCGCTGTATGTCGGTATTGGTTGGTTAATATTGTTGACGATTGCCTACGCTGTTTGGGTAAAAAAACCAGAAAAAGAAGTAAAAGAAGTCGAAGAGTTAGCGTAAAACATACAATATAGTGCATCGTACAGTGCCCTTGATGAAAGTCAGGGGCACAGCTATTTGGGCACCTAAATAGGCAAACAAGTGCTCATCTGTGTATTTTCTTACATTAATCTGCTGATTTGTCTCTCACTTCATGGCAAACTTTAGCCATTCAAATTTTCCTTTTTAATAGACAGGTAGGAGAAACCCTTCTTGGAAAAGATCTTCGTTGATGAAGCCGTCGCAGAACTTCATACCATTCAAGACATTTTACGTTGGACCATGAGCCGCTTTAACGCTGCAAATATTTACTATGGTCACGGCACAGATAACCCATGGGATGAAGCCTTACAGTTAGTATTGCCAAGCCTGTATTTACCGATGGATTTACCGGATGAGCTACTGACTTCGCGCCTGACGCCAACGGAGCGCCATCGTATTATTGAGCGCGTATTACGTCGCATCAATGAGCGTATTCCAGTTGCCTACTTGACTAACAGCTCATGGTTCTGTGGTCATGAATTTTATGTGGATGAGCGTGTGTTGATCCCGCGTTCGCCAATTGGTGAACTGATTAACAATCATTTTGTGGGTTTATTATCTGACGAACCGCAAACGATCCTCGATTTGTGTACAGGAAGTGGTTGTATTGCTATTGCTTGCGCGTACGAATTCCCTGAAGCAGAAGTGGATGCAGTGGACATCTCAACGGATGTATTGGCGGTGACTGAGCAAAATATTGCGAATCATGGCTTAGAGCATCGAGTGATCCCAATTCGTTCAGATTTGTTCAGAGATATGCCTGAAGTTAAATATGATTTGATTGTCACGAATCCACCGTATGTGGATGCAGAAGACATGGACGATCTACCACAAGAGTTCCGTGTCGAACCTGAGTTAGCACTGGCTGCGGGTAGTGATGGTCTGAAATTAGTCCGTCGTATCCTAGCGAATGCACCTCGCTTCTTAAATGAAGACGGAATTTTAGTGTGTGAAGTGGGTAACAGTATGGTGCATCTGATTGAACAATATCCAGATATTCCATTTATCTGGTTAGATTTCGAATTTGGTGGTGATGGCGTGTTTATGTTAACCCGTGAGCAGTTGGTTGAACATCACGAATACTTCGCATTATACATTGATTAATAAAGAGTTGCGTTACTCGAGATAATCAAATAAAACATAATAATTACGCACAACATCATATTTTTTAACAAAATAAGAATCGCAAGCAAATAGGAAACAGGGAATGGCTGGAAATTCAATTGGGCAACTGTTTCGTGTGACCACGTTTGGAGAGTCGCACGGACTCGCGTTAGGCTGTATCGTTGACGGTGTTCCACCGGGATTGGCACTAACTGAAGCGGATTTACAAATCGATTTAGATCGCCGCCGTCCAGGCACTTCTCGCTATACCACGGCGCGACGTGAACCTGACCAAGTAAAAATTCTGTCTGGGGTTTTCAATGGTGTGACAACGGGCACAAGCATTGGACTATTAATTGAAAACACGGATCAACGCTCTCAAGATTACGGCGCGATTAAAGATGTGTTTCGTCCAGGACATGCTGATTACACCTACGAGCAAAAGTATGGCATGCGCGATTACCGAGGTGGTGGACGTTCATCTGCACGTGAAACTGCGATGCGCGTTGCGGCTGGGGCAATTGCTAAAAAATATCTGCAAGAAAAATTTGGTATACAAATTCGCGCTTGTCTAACGCAAATGGGCAGCGTGGAGTGTGAAATTAAAGATTGGTCGATTGTCGAAGAAAACCCATTTTTCTGCCCAGATCCAAGTAAATTAGATGCCCTTGATGAGCTGCTTCGTGGCTTGAAAAAAGAAGGGGACTCTATTGGTGCGAAAGTCACCGTTGTCGCTGAAAATGTGCCTGCGGGGTTAGGTGAGCCAGTTTTTGATCGTTTAGATGCTGATATTGCCCATGCCTTGATGAGTATTAATGCGGTAAAAGGGGTGGAAATTGGTGATGGTTTTGGCGTTGTCAGTTTAAAAGGCAGCGAAAACCGTGATGAGATCACGCGCCATGGTTTTACATCTAATCATGCGGGTGGCATTTTAGGTGGGATCAGTAGCAGCCAACCTATTATTGCGCATATCGCCATGAAACCAACCTCAAGCATTACGGTTTCAGGGAAAACCTTGGATCGCCATGGTGAAGAAGTCGAGATGATCACGAAAGGTCGCCATGATCCATGCGTCGGTATTCGTGCAGTGCCAATTGCGGAAGCCATGATGGCGATTGTGCTAATGGATCACTTCTTGCGCCACCGTGGACAGTGTGCGGATGTTGTGCCAACAATGGCGCCATTTGAGTAATTACCGGTATTTTTAGTGGATATCCGTCGGGGTATCCACTGTGTTTTAAAGGTTAGGATGAAACCTCGATTATAATCCATCCGGGCTGTGATATTTATTGTCTATCAATGAGGCAGTAAATAGATAACAAATCTACATCGTGATAGTTCACTTATCTGGAATGTAAAATGGATTGGCTTACCGCCGTTGCGCCTGAAGTTTACGCTCTGTTGTTCTTTGTCGCTCTACTTGCCGGTTTTATCGATTCTATTGCAGGAGGCGGTGGCTTACTGACTATCCCCGCGTTACTGTCTGTAGGAATTACCCCGGTTGAAACGTTGGCAACCAATAAGTTACAAGCGATTGGCGGCTCTTTCTCAGCCACGCTCTATTTTGCTCGGCGTAAAGCGATCAATTTACGAGAGCAAATTTTCCCAGTCATTATGACCATGATTGGGGCGATGATCGGGGCGATTTTAATCCAATCTATCGATACTGCTTTTTTGAAACAGCTTTTACCGGTGATGGTCATCTGTGTTGGGCTCTATTTTTTACTGACGCCTTCCTTAGGAGTACAAGATAGACCTCAGCGTGTCAGTATGCCGATTTTCGGTGTGGCGGCAGGGATGGGGATTGGTTTTTATGATGGCGCATTTGGTCCGGGTACGGGGTCATTTTTAGCGCTAGCCTATGTTCTGTTATTAGGGTATAACCTCGCCAAAGCAACAGCACATGCGAAATTGTTAAATTTTGCCTCCAATTTTGGATCTTTGATCTTTTTTATTATCGGAGGTCATGTTCTTTGGGTGCTTGGTTTTGTTATGCTTGCCGGTCAAATGGTTGGCGCGAGACTGGGTGCGCGTTTAGTGTTAACCAAAGGACAAAAACTTATCAGGCCGATGATCGTCGTGATTTCATTACTCATGAGCATCAAGCTGTTAAATGACAGCCACGGTGACGACATTAGAGCTTGGTTTCTCACATTATTTTAAGATGATTTAAGCGTTCCATGACCCAACATCACTATCAGCAACTTATTGATATTTTTGAACAATGTTTCGGCAAAGAGTACAACACCAAGTTGGTAAAAGGGGATGACGAGCCTATCTATTTACCCGCAGATGACACCACGCCATATCACCAAATCGTATTTGCTCACGGTTTTTTCACGAGCGCACTTCATGAGATTTCTCACTGGTGCATCGCTGGGGAAGCCCGTCGTCAGCAGGTAGATTATGGTTACTGGTATTGCCCAGATGGTCGCGATGAGAAAACCCAATGTGATTTTGAGGTTGTTGAAATCAAACCTCAGGCATTTGATTGGTTTTTCTGTGTTGCAGCAGGTATTCCTTTCAATGTGAGTTGTGACAACTTGGAAGGGGATTTTGAACCTGACCGTATCGCATTTATGCGTAAAGTCCATGGGCAAGTGATGGAGTACCTCGAAAAAGGTATCCCAGAAAGACCGCTACGCTTTATTAATGCGTTACAATCGTTTTACAATACACCTCCACTTTCTGCGGAACTGTTTCCTTATCCGGAAGATATTTTCGCCTAATAGAATCACCCACTACAGTAAGGATTAAGCATGCTTGCGGATTTTGAAACACGCATACTGACGAAAATTGATGATATGGTTGAACACGCCAGCGATGATGAGCTGTTTGCTGGTGGTTATTTGCGTGGTCACTTAACCCTTGCTGTCGCCGAGTTAGAAGAAGAGAATGAATCCAGTGTTGATGCGCTGTACCAGCGTGTTGAGCTGAGTATCCAAAATGCCATCAAAGCAGGTGAATTAACACCACCAGACCAAGTTTTAGTGCTGGGTATGTGGAAAACTCTGCTGGATACTGTGCGTTAGTTTTATGGATCCCATTGATTGCATGTATTCCATTCGATTAGCAACCCATGAAGATGCTCAATTTTTACCTGCGGTGGAAGAATCTGCAGGACAAACCTTCGCGGGGCATCCTAAGTTTGATTGGATAGCTCAAGGTGAGGTTCAGCCGGTAGAAAATCACGTTGAATGTATCCGTAAAGGCTTAGAATGGCTAGTCGTTGACAGCCATGATCAACCTGTTGGCTTTATTATGGTAGAACACTTAACAGGTAATCTGCATATTGTGGAGCTTTCGGTACAGCAATCAGCGCAAGGGAAAGGCTTAGGTAAACGGCTTATCACGCAGGTTATTGATTTCGCTAAATCCCAGCAAGTGAGTCATGTCACACTGACCACATTCCGAGATATTCCGTGGAATGCACCTTACTATCAGCGTTTAGGCTTTTCTATTATGGCGGCATCTCAGTTAACACCTGAGCTAGACGCGATTTTACAACAGGAAGTCGATGCAGGGTTTCAAGCAGCAGATCGCTGCGCTATGCAATTGAGCGTCAATTAAATATTAGGGCTTCCAAGTAGAAGCCCTCTTTTCGTTTATGCTTCTTTCGTGGTGATTGGACGTCCTGCCAGTAATTTTCTTACCCAGAAACGATTTGGATGCAGTGCTGCTAGCACGTCATCATCTGCGGGTATGGGCTCTCCAAACATGTGTGCCGCTAAAATTTCAGCGCAAAGAGGTGCAGTGGAAAGCCCTCGAGCACCTAACGCCCCAAATACAAACAGATTTGGATACGCTGGCGAGGATGAAATAGGTTGTTCCCGACGTACTTGGCTAGGTAAATCGGCATAAAGTTGTATCAATGCATTAAAGTCAGGCACATTTCCCAGAAGCGGCATATGGTCGCGGATCACACAGCGTATTCCTTGGCGTGATTGCTGGTCGGTGATATCCACTTGTGCCGTCCAATCGGCATCCGGAAGGCTAGTGAGTAATTTTTGCAGGTTTTCTTGCTGCTCTGCCTCTGAATATTCAAGATCCAAATTATCGCGTTGGTAGCTAGCGCCTAAACAGTGATGTTGATTTGTCACATCCTCGGGGGTCATATAGCCTTCAAAACACAATACAGTTTTTAATTGTCGCAGTGTTGGGTTAGTTGGAATGTGGCTGACTTGCCCACGAACAGGGGTGATAGGCAGATTTTTCGTTTGTTCAAATTGGCTTAATAAGTGACCGTTGGCAATGACGACAGTCTGATGATGTGTTTTTTGCTGGTTATCAAACGTGAGTTCCCAGCCATCCTCGGCATGCTGTAAGTCAGTAACTTGCTGCCCAAAATGAATATTCATGCCTTGCTGAGTTAGATTTTTCGCTAAGCTTTCACACAACTGAGCTGGGCATAGCCAACCGCCCGTTGGATAATAGATCCCGCGATGGTTTACATCTACACCGCTGAGTTCACTTAGCTGTTGCCGGTCTTTACCCACTGCAAACTCTTCTGGCCATTCAATTTGCAGCATATTATCGATTTTTTGGGTGGCTTTAGGGCTATACGCCATTTGGCTCACCCCGCACCATTGCCCATTGAAAGGCAGCCCTTGCGCGTGGAGTTGTTGATAAAAGCGGGTAGCAAATGGAAATCCACTCACAAAAAAACGCTCCAAGGCGTTATCGTTCCCTGTCAGTAAAGGGTAAACCGCACCTTGACGATTGCCAGAGGCATTTTGGGCAACCTGTTGATCTTTACAATAAATTGTTACGTTAGCGCCTCTGCTTTTGAGTGCACGAGCCAAGGTGAGGCTGGCGAGCCCACCCCCAATAATTGCAATATCATCGGTGCGGGTGGCGGGTTGACGAGCAAACCAAGGTGCCGTCAGGCTTGTCAGGTTGTTTTCTAAGAGGCCAGTCAACATTTCACGTTTCAGACCAAACCCTTTCACTTTTTTGATGGTAAAGCCCGCTTGCTGGAGTCCGCGTTTAACAAATCCGGCCACTGTAAAGGTAGCAAATGTCCCACCTTGACGAGCAAATTTTGCCATTGCAGCGAACAACTGTTCGCTCCACATTTGTGGATTTTTTGAGGGTGCAAAACCATCTAAAAACCATGCATCTATCTTATTGTTTAAATTATCATTAAGTACGGATATTTGCGTATTTACATCACCAATCCATAAATCGAGGGTGATTGCGCCATTTTCTAAAATAAGTCGATGATTACCAGGAAGGGCAGATGGCCACTGTTCACATAATTGTTGTGAAAGGCTAGCAAGCTCTGGCCAACAGCGATGTGCAGCAATTAAATCGGCTTTTGATAGCGGGTATTTCTCGAAGCTAATAAAGTGGAGCCGCTGTAATGTTGCATTGGAATTTTCACGTTTAAATTGATGAAAAGCTTGCCATAAAGCGAGAAAATTCAAGCCAGTACCAAATCCAGTCTCCGCAATCACACAAGTTTCATCTTGATGTGTTAGAAATCGTTGTGGGAAATGATTTCCCTGCAAAAACACATGGCGGCTTTCTTCCAACCCATTTTGGTTAGAAAAATAAATGTCTTCAAACTGTTCTGAGATCGGAGTGCCTTCCTCATTCCAACTGAGGTGAGCGGTTTGTACAGCTGTCTTTTTCACGTTTAGGTCCGTCATTGCAAAATCATGCCTGAATTCTAACGCCGATATGAATGTAAGGCTACCGTCACATAAAAGCCTTATTTGTGTCACAGAGAAAAAAATACAAATATTTACCCTGATCGGACTTGTTCAGCGTACAAGTGTAAGCTAAAGTGACACCTGTAATCCCGTAATCATATAATTATAGACATGAGGTAACGAATGAAGCGTGCAGTCATAACTGGCCTAGGTATTGTTTCCAGCATTGGTAATAACCAGGAAGAAGTACTGGCTTCTCTGAAGGAAGGTCGTTCCGGGATCACTTTCTCAGAAGAATTTAAAGAGGCAGGGCTACGTAGCCATGTCTGGGGTAATGTAAAGCTGGATACTGAAGGTTTGATTGACCGTAAAGTCCGCCGTTTCATGAGTGATTGCTCTGTCTATGCTTACCTGTCAATGGAACAGGCGATTAAAGATTCAGGCTTAGCGGAAGACCAAGTGTCTAACCTGCGTACGGGTGTTGTTGTCGGTTCTGGTGGCGGTTCCCCACGTAACCAAGTTGCGGGTTCTGACGGCATGCGTGCAAAAGGTCTGCGTGGTGTGGGTCCTTACATGGTAACCCGTGCGATGGCTTCCGGTATTTCTGCTTGCTTAGCAACACCATTCAAAATCAAAGGTGTTAACTACTCAATCAGCTCTGCATGTTCAACTTCTGCACACTGTATCGGTCACGCAGTTGAACTGATTCAACTGGGCAAACAAGATGTCGTATTTGCGGGTGGTGGTGAAGAGCTAAGCTGGGAAATGACCTGTGAATTCGATGCAATGGGCGCACTGTCTACCAAGTACAACGAAACGCCATCAAAAGCATCCAGAACGTATGACCAAGACCGTGATGGTTTCGTCATTGCTGGCGGCGGCGGTATTGTCGTTGTTGAAGAGTTAGAGCACGCATTAGCACGTGGCGCGCATATTTATGCGGAAGTGGTTGGCTATGGCGCAACCTCTGACGGTGCTGACATGGTGGCTCCATCTGGTGAAGGTGCAGTGCGTTGTATGCAAATGGCAATGCACGGTGTTGATAAAATCGATTATATCAACACACACGGGACTTCAACGCCAGTCGGTGATACTAAAGAGTTAGAAGCTATCCAAGAAGTGTTTGGTCATGATTGCCCTGCACTTTCTGCGACTAAAGCGATGACCGGTCACTCTTTAGGTGCAGCAGGTGTTCAAGAAGCCATTTATAGCTTGCTGATGTTAGAGCACGGCTTTATTGCACCAAGCATTAACGTTGAAAATTTAGATGAAAAAGCGAAAGGCTTGAACATCATCACTAAACCAACTGAGCAAGCACTGAACACAGTGATGTCTAACAGCTTCGGTTTCGGTGGTACCAACGCAACCTTAGTGATGAGCAAATACAAAGCGTAAGTTTCATTTACTGAAATGCACGAAATAGAAAGCGAGGGCTAAGGCTCTCGCTTTTTTTATGAATTTTGATAGATAGCGAAATAGGGTAACACGGATTAATCGGAGTTTTCGCCATAAAGCTCGCCTTCGTCTTTCAATTGTTCGACGATAATTCTTCTAAGCCACTCTAATGCCTTATTGGCATCACTGCGTTGATGCCAGACCATTTGAAAGTCCAAATCAGTGGAGGCGTAAATATTGTAAATTTGCCAGTAAGGTACGGTGACTGCAATACGGCGTTGTTGATGACTTAATTGCAGTTGATGATCAATTTCATTCGCATCAAAAGGCTTCATACTCACTAAAATATGGGGATGCGATAGCCAATTCGCGAAATCCATCTTACCTTGCGGGTGTTGTTGTACCAATCCAAGCGGCAAGTAATGCCCTATTAGCGCGGCAATTAGGTCATCCATTATGGGCGAGTGCAACATCTCTGGTCATCAGCTTAATTGTATTAATTCCACTCTTAATTATTTTTAAAGTACCTAAGCCTCATTTCAGTACTGAGCTATTTAATCAACCAATCTGGATTTGGTTTGGTGGTATTGCTGGGATGCTTTATTTCACTTCGGCTTTAATTTTAGTACCTAACATTGGCAGTACGACATTTTTTGTTTTGGTTATTGCGGGACAATTAATTATTTCTGCATTTATTGAGCAATTTGGCTGGTTTGGAATGAATCAAAGTTCGATTCCAATTGGAAAAGTGGTGGGGATTGGTTTAGTTATTCTTGGTGTTCTATGCGTGCAATTTTCACGGAAGTAATTGAGGTTAGCTTAAAAAACACCAGCACATCATCTATCCCAAAGCAGAGAACTATTGAGTTCGTTTTTATGATGATTTATCAGAGTTATTCGCGAGAATCAAATCATTAAAATGCGTATAAATACACGATAAATAATTCAATCATAAAGCTAGGTGGATAAAATGGCGTATTGGACGGCAAAAAGTGTTCCTGAATTAAAAGGACTAGAGCGAAAAGAACAGGGACGCCTGTTTCGTCAATGTTTGAAAGAAGGCAAAAAGCGTATGGGCGCTAAATATTGGAAGCTTACGGGACTCGCGGTTTTACTTTCTGCCGTATTAGCCTTTATGTTGTTTTTCTTTGGTTTCTTTTCAGGCGGTTTTCTTGGCGGAGCGCTGTTAGGGGCGATGATCGGTGCATTATTTGTGTTTATCGTGCAGACTCCTACCATTGATGTGGGGCGTGAATGGCTACGCGAGCAGGGTTATCCAAAGCCGGAAAATGAATGATTAGAAAAGAAAACCGCGAAAGCGGTTTTTTATTAATTATATATCAGTCAATTATGCTTAAGTAATTGACTGATAAAAACTGTGTTTACATGTACCAAAGAGCGTATTTGGACGAAATGAATGTAAGCATTATAAACTAAACTCTCTGATTAATTCATAAAGCTTTATCGCACCTTTGTTTGACTGTGTGAGCTCAATTTTGTGCATTTTCTTTTGCTGGCTAAGGATTGTGATCGTTTTATTAAAAGAACCTTTTATGCTGACATGTTTGATATCGGCATAGTTAATAATAAAGCTTTCATATAATCTACCTAGTGAACAACACACATACTCAGATGTTAAAATGACGCCATGATCACCACTGCCAAACAGTGTTTCATTGTAATAAAATAGAATGTCATTTTTATTAATATGTTGATTAGGAAATTTGGCGTTAGCACATTGAACAAAATTATTGATTTTTTTGTCATCAAAATCATCATAGCGATAAAAATTATGGTCAGTGTTAGTTTGGTAAGTATTATCTAGCAAAAATTCATGATCTTTAATAGGTAAGGCTTCCGCTATTAATTCTGATTCACTCTGATCAATTTTAGGTGCAACTTGTCCTAATACTGATGCCGCTACAGCGCCAGCACCGGGAAGAACATGTGTTGTAGTTGTTGCGATATTGCGAGTGACTTCTCGCGTATAAGCGCTAACCAACGTTTCGCCTCTCATATGTGCTGAGACGTTTTGTGTCACTGTCGTTGGCGTTAATGTTGTATTGACCGTAATTCTAAACGCGGCTTTTATCGACATTGCAATCATCATAATTAACAACATAATTAATGGACCAGAAATCCATAAAATCGAGAACCTAAAAAGGTAATCTTTTGTTGTCATTGGATAATTTTTCATT
This sequence comes from Providencia sp. PROV033, assembly GCF_028484855.1. Lineage (NCBI taxonomy): Bacteria > Pseudomonadati > Pseudomonadota > Gammaproteobacteria > Enterobacterales > Morganellaceae > Providencia > Providencia sp. PROV033. Next base: position 29,206 of record NZ_JAMPSW010000021.1, read on the forward strand.
CTGAAATAATAAACCGCAGAAATAATAATATACGTGGCAGCGCAAGCTATTCTTTCAGGTAGATCATTATCATGGCGGTAAGGAGATCGGTTTACGTCTAAAATGAACGGTATGAGTAAACTTGCTACAAGTAAAATACTGATGATGGCATCTGGAACTAAACCTTTAATACTGCCAACAGCTTTAGCAATGTTATATATAATCCAAAGTACTAAGATTATTGGACCGACAATAGGAATGATCATGGCTACAGCTGTAATGATGATCCCTATCACAATCCCTGAAAGTATCTCGGAAAAATGCCCTTCAGAATATAAGTAATGAATAAAGAAACAAAAAGAACTGAAAATAACAAGAGGGATAATAAATAGGGTTAAAGCAGGAAAAAGAATACAAGGTATACCAATGATCATTAATAATATAAAAATGAAGTTTGGAGCTCCTTGATTTGGTTGTTCACATCTTAGTTCAGTTGACACTTTTTTTCCTTGTGAATAATAAATATGAAGGGCGCATTATATTGATTATTATTTTTAATAAAAGAAGTAATCAATATAGGTTTCGAGATTTAGAGTTAAATATACAGAATAGTGAGATAAGAAAGTTTAGTTTAAAAGAAAATAGCGCTAGAAATAGAGAAAGCAGATTTAATTGAACGATAAAGTTAATATTTAAAAAAAAGCCCCATGTTCATGGGGCGAAATCTGACAGTCATAACGTACAGTTGGAATTATGCTTGAGCAGTATGGTGACGGCGCTTGCGGATTAATTTAATGATAGGTGGTAGCACCAGAACCAGTATCGCTAAAATTAATAAACTTTTCGAAATAGTGCTGCTCCACAGAATATTGAAATCGCCATTACTGATAGACAGTGAGCGGCGCAAGTTTTGCTCGAGCATCTCACCTAAAACGAACCCGAGGATCAGCGGGGAAAGAGGGAAATTCATCTTCCGCAATATATACCCGAATACCCCAAGTCCCATCATCAGGAGTAGGTCAAATGTGGTGCTGTGTACGGCATAAACCCCGACCGCAGAGACACAGGCAATCGCCGGAACTAAAAACCACAATGGCACTGTGAGCATACGTGTAAACAAGCCGATCAGCGGAATGTTCATGACCAACAACACCACGTTGGCAATCAGCAGTGCAGCAATCAGCCCCCATACGATATGCGGTTGTTCAGTGAACATCCCCGGACCCGGTGTAATGTTGTACAGCGTTAGTGCACCCATCATGACAGCCGTCGTGCCGGAGCCTGGAACCCCAAGCGTTAGCATGGGAATAAACGAACCACAGGCTGAAGCATTGTTCGCTGCTTCAGGGGCCGCGACGCCACGAACATCCCCTTCACCGAACGTACCCTTATCACCGGCAATCTTTTTCTCTGTCATATAGGTAATGGCGCTGGCGATAGTTGCTCCTGCACCCGGCAAAATGCCCACAAAGAAGCCAATAAATGACGAGCGTAATGTCGGACCCGCACAAGCTTTTGCTTCTTTTTTACTGAATAGCATTCGACCGGTTTTGCGGATCAAGCCTTGCCCCGTAGCGGTTCCTTCGAGCATTAACAGAATTTCACTGACGGAGAACAGACCGATGACCACGACGATAAATTGGACGCCATCGGATAAGTTGACACTATCAAATGTAAAACGGTATTCCCCAGAGTTGGCATCGACACCCACCGTGGCTAGCGCCAATCCAATCAAGGCGGCGAGTAGCGACTTGACGGGGTTTTGGCTCATCATGCTGCCTAAACACGCGATAGCAAATACCATCAACGCGAAATATTCAGCGGGACCAAATGCGAGAGACCATTGTGCCAATAAAGGTGCAAATAAAATGATCCCAACAATCGCAATCGTGGAACCGATAAATGAACTGACGGCTGAAATAGACAGCGCAATGCCGCCTTTGCCTTCTTTTGCCATCGGGTAACCATCTAATGTGGTCATAATTGCCGCGGCATCACCGGGTACATTCAATAATATTGCAGAAATGCGCCCACCATATTCACAACCTAAATAGACGGTTGCCAATAAAATTAGCGCAGATTCTGCGGGGAGCTTTAGGGCAAACGCTAACGGTAATAGGATGGCAACACCATTGATAGGACCGAGACCCGGTAACATGCCGACAATCGTACCGATAAAACAGCCAATCAACCCAATCATAATATTTTGAGGGATCAGCGCCACCTCAAAGCCTTGAGATAAATACATCCACGTTTCCATACTTTTCTCCTTAGCTAAAAAGTTCGCCGATTGGCAATGTGACATCAAGTAACTTGTCGAAGGCATAGAAGAGCAAAATGCCAAGAATCGGACCTGAAATCAGGGCGGCAATCGGTGTTGCGCCAAATAACAAGGCGACACTGATGGTTAGTAATGTGGTTGCTAATGGGAAACCTAACCATTCAAATGCCCATGCATAAATCACTAATGAAATGATTAACAAGATTAAACGGCGTAAAACATACGGTTTTGGCCATTCAACCGCCTCTTGGCGACCGAATAAGAGTGCAAGAGCGCATAAGGTCATTAAGGACAGTATGGCTATCGGGAAAGGGCGGGGACCCAGTGGTTCGTAAGTAAACTCACTTTGGATACCCCAGCCGATATACAACCCGATCCCACACAGTATCAGCCAGACTATGGCAAATATGCGTTGGCTCATGGAATGACTCCGTTATTTCGCTAATCCGAAGGAACGGGCTTGCTCACGATAATTTTCAACTTCTTTTTTCACGTAAGCGTCCAATTCTGGTCCTGTTAAGTTGTATTCAAACAGACCGCGTAGGTCGCGTTGTTTTTTAAATTCGTCGGTTTGTTGGAGTTTTTGGAAGGCTTCAACCCATTGGTTGTAATCTGCATCAGAGACTTTAGGTCCCATGAAGAACCCACGAATAATCGGCCAAACGATGTCATAACCTTGCTCTTTGGCGGTTGGGATATTGGCTAAACCGTCAGGCAAGCGTTTATCCGCGTATACAGCCAGAATGCGAATTTTTCCATCACTGATATACGGGGTCATTTCACTGATATCTCCAGAGATGACCTGAACATGGTTGCCTAAGAGTGCCGTTAACGTTTCACCGCCACCTTCGAAGGCCACATAGCGCATTTTGCGAGGGTCGAGGTCGATAGCTTTAGCAAGCAGCGCCGTTTTCATCCAATCTTGGCTGCCAATTGAGCCACCTGCGCCGAAAACAATACTGTTGGGGTCTTTTTTGAAGGCGTCCATCAGCTCCCCGAGAGTTTTATAAGGGGAGTCAACGCGTACGGCAATCATGCCATAGTCACTGCCCACACTGGCTAGCCAGCGTACGTCATTCTCGTTGTAGCGACCAAATTTACCTTGGGCGAGGTTTAAGAGTGAGCCACCAGAGAATGCCACGATAGTTCCCGGTTCAGCAGGGCGCTGAGCGACGATAGCATTGTAGGCGACGGCACCGATCCCACCCGGCATATACGTGACTCGCATTGGTTTTTCGATCTCTTTAGTTTCTAGCATAGAGACTTGCACCAGCTTACATGTTAAATCAAAACCACCACCAGGTTTGGCAGGGGCAATACATTCTGTTCTTTCAGGCAAAGCCATTGCTTGGTTAATGCCAACTAAAAAAATCGTTGCTGCTAAGGTGCTGATTGTGAACTTCTTCATGCTTTATTCCTCACTAGACAATAATTAAGTTACTTGGTTGTTGTCAGTTATGTCGTTATTGGTGTGATTGTAGACAATGTGTGTTCGCCACTCATCATTGAACGGTGAACCTTTCATTTACCTTTCATTAACAAATAAAATTATTTTTATGTGATACATATCAGATTGTTTTATATTCTCGCTTCTTAATTATGTTAATTTAATGTTAATTTCTATTGGTGGCAGCAAGTTAACGAAGGATTGTTGTGATAGCTTCGGTAAAAATTGCGTTTAACACTTTTCATTCAATCGATAGAGTGCCAACTTATACGCATAAATAATCATAATGAGTGGGCGACTGATGAGAATGTTATTGGTTGAGGACCATGATGAATTGTCATTGTGGTTACAGAAAGCCCTAGCAGCATCTGGCTTTGCTGTGGATATTGCGAGTGATGGTTATATTGCGGATCAGCTATTACAGACTGAAAATTATTCGTTAGTCGTATTAGATGTTTCATTACCAAGAATGAATGGCTTAGACGTGTTAGCTCAGATGCGTAAGCGTCACCAAGAAACACCGGTGCTGCTACTGACAGCGAATTCTGATGTTGCTGATCGTGTAAAAGGGCTGAATGCGGGGGCGGATGATTATCTTACCAAACCTTTTGATATTGCTGAGTTAGAAGCCAGAATTCGTGCGTTATTACGCCGTAGCCATGGAAATATTAATGAATCCCAATGTTTTGGTGATCTTTGTTTTCACGAAGAAGGCTACTTTTCACTGAAAATGGAGCCATTAGGCTTAACACCGCGGGAATATGCGGTATTGAACACACTTTTTCATCGCAGAGGGCGACCTGTTTCAAAAACACAATTATTTGAGCAGGTATTTTCACTGTCAGATGAAGCCAATTTACAAAGTATTGAGCTCTATGTTCACCGAGTTCGCAAAAAGCTTGCGGGTTCAGATGTGAATATCAATACGTTACGCGGATTGGGATACCGATTAGAGCAGTGTAGTGTATGAAATTAGTCTCTCATCCACGCTCTCTCTTTCATCAGTTACTGCTTTTTTTCGGTATCCCCCTCATTTTATTGGGCAGTTTTTCGGTTTATACCCACTATTACAGTGCTAAGAATGCGGCAAATTTAGCCTATGACCGAACGTTGCTTGCATCAGCCAGAACGGTTGCGGAACGCTTACAGGTCGTTGATGAACATCTCTCAGTGAATGTTCCCTATGTAGTGCTTGATAGCTTTGAGCTTAACAACAATGACCGCCTGTTTTATCAAGTGATCGCTCCTCATGGGGAAACGATCTCGGGCTATGATGATTTACCGCCAATCCCGCCTTATTGGATGCGCTCCCAACATTACACCGCTCTTGTCTACTTTTACGATGCCGAATATCGGGGTCTACCCATTCGTGTCGCGACATTTTTCCAACCGATCAATGAAGGTGGAATACAAGGCATGGTGGAGATCCGCGTCGCCGAAACTGTTTATGCGCGGCAAGATTTCGCCAACCAACTGCTTATTTCTGCACTGATGAGCCAAGGTACTGTCGTTGTTGTGACACTGATATTGGCGTATTTACTCTTACGTAAATTATTAACTCCACTGAAGAAACTCTCTAATTTGATGTTAGGGCGCGCGGCGAATGATCTCACCCCGATTCCCAATGTACTGCCATGGTCTGAGTTATCGCCATTAGTGGATGCACTGAATCGCTATGTGGAACGGTTAAAGCGGATGTTAAAACGCCAAGAACGCTTTAGTGCGGATGCATCTCATCAATTAAAAACCCCATTAACGGTATTAAAAACCCAAGTTTCTGTGGCTCTTAATAGTGAGGATGAACACCAAAAGCAGCAAAGCTTGCAAGCCATTAACAAAACATTAGATAACACCATCGTTTTGACTGATCGGCTTTTGCAACTTTCTCGTTTGAAAGAGCATGAAAAAGAGGCTATTAGGCTCTATCGTGCCGTTAATTTGGTCGATATTGTCCAACAAGTCTGCTTTACTCGTTTAGGGAAATCAGAAAGCAAGAAGATTGATTTAGGTTATGAAGGATTAGAACATTGTTGGGTTAAAGGCGATGCGATATTACTGGCGGAAATGTGTGCGAACTTGATTGATAATGCGATTAAATATACGCCAGAGAAAGGGGTGGTAACGGTGCGTATTGTCACCGATGAGACTCAGCAATCGATGGTAACGCTGGAAGTGGAAGATTCGGGACCCGGTATTGAGAATAAATATATTCACCGTTCATTAAAAGCTTTCAGGCGCTTAAATAATGCAAAAGGGCTGGAAGGTTCAGGACTAGGCTTGGCTCTTGTGAAAGATATCGCTAGCTACCACGGTTCAGAATTGCAGTTATTAAAAAGTGACCAGCTTGGCGGCTTGCTAGTGCGTATTACTTTGAAAGTGAGTCGGGCACCGAGGAAGACGTGAAAATGCCTTAAGTCGTTCATCGGGGACAGGGCGATGAAAAAATGCAAATAAACAAAACCCTATTAATTTTTAGAATTAATAGGGTTTTTTACGGTACTTACTTAATTGATATCACTTACTGACAAGTATCTTCTGCCAACGCCTTTTTCTTACGCGTGAATACTTGAGTAAGCGGTGTACGTAGCTGTTGGGCTAACATCACACCGAGTAACACGATGCCACCGCCGATGAGGTGATAACTTTTTAGTTCTTCACCTAACGTGAAGACAGCAATAATGGCGGTAAAAACGGGCGCAAGGTTCATAAAGATAGAGGTTGTATTGGCCCCTAAACGCAGTACACCTTGAATCCACATGGCTGGAGCAAGAATGGATGCCGCAATCCCAGCGAACAGGACTAACCCGATATTATCGCGGTTAAGACTGACATCGTCTGCCATTAAGAAGTTAGGAATTAATAGCAATACCCCAAAGAACACTTGTACATAGAGTGAATCCCAGCTGGAGAGTTGAATCGCCCAGCGTTTGGTTAATACGCCATACAAGGCATAAGCGGCTGACGCGACGATCATCAGTAACTCACCTTGACCCAACCCATTATCAAGTAATGAACTCGGATGCCCTTGACTGACTAACCAAGCCAGACCAAACAATGATAAAACGGAACCGACAACAATCCCAACTGTTGGGATCACGCGCAAAACAAAAATACTAATGACGACGGTCAGCAGTGGAATAAATGAGTTCATCACGCCCATAAATGTTGCACTGACCGTGTGCGCGGCGTAATAAGCCAGACTTTGATACAGCATCATTCCCAAAGCACCTAAAATAGCCAATTGCCACCAATGTTGCTTAACAATTTTGGCATGGCGTAATACCGAGCGCAGAACAAATGGAGTCATGACTAAAAAGGCCAATGCCCAGCGATAGAATGAGATAGCTGCAGGGTCAATAGCACTTGCGGCTGCTTTATTGACGATAGCATTGACAGACCATAACAACACCGCGACGAGCGGAAACAGGAAATATTTCATTAACAACGTTCTCCCTAAATCAGTCAGAGGAGTATACATCTGTCCGAAATATTATATATACTGATATTCAGACAATCGATAACGTTTTTCAGACAGCCGATGAATAATTTAAAGAATGATGTACTGCAAATTAATGAATGCAATATTATTGAGCCTGAATTCATTGCGTTGCGCCATGAGCAGATTAACCAACAAACTGAGTACAAATCCCACTCCCATACATTTGGTCAGTTACTGTATGTGGTCTGCGGAATTATGGAAATGGAAGTTGAAGGGAAGCATTATATGGCGCCCCCAGAATTTTGCATCTGGATCCCTGCGAATACTCAGCATGCGAGCTTTAATAAACAGAGCGTAAAGTTTCGTATCATTGATTTTGCTAAAGCCTATACCCCTAGGCTCGCCAATAAGGCGTGTGTTGTCCGATTAAGCCCGATTTTTCACACAATCATGACAGATATGTATCAACGGGGAATTGTACAACCTGAAACAGCACAAGATATTCGTTTGGGGGAGGTTCTGATAGACCAATTTGCGATTTCGCCATGCCAAGATACCTACTTACCGACCAGTAAAGATAAATTTCTGGCTCCTATTTTAAACGAATTGCAACAAGATCCTGCGGATAACACAACGCTAGCACAGTGGGCTAAACGGTTTTATACCTCGGAGCGCACATTATCTCGTCGTTGTCAGCAAGAGTTAGGCATGTCATTCAGCGAGTGGCGTCAGCGACTACGTTACTTACATGCAGTTGCTGGATTGGACAAAGGCAAGAGTGTGCATGAAGTGGCGCTCGATGTAGGGTATAGCTCCGCATCCGCATTTATCGCCATGTTCCAGCAAATTTCAGGGGTCACTCCTGACCGGTTTCGGATGAAAGAGCTGGCCCCATAGCTGCGGAAAAATCAATATACATAATCGTATTTGATATTAGCGTGGTAGTTGTACACGCTATCTTTCCCTCCGTGCTCATCTTTAATTAACGTAGTTATAGTTTGTTCTGCATCAGTGCATCTTCCGAACTTATTCCAGCTTTTACAGGTCGTCACCGTTGTTTCGGTGGTAAAAAATTCTTCAATGGTTTTTTTGGTTAACGGTCTGTCATCATCACCATAGGTAAACTCTTCGACGGTTGAATCAGATTGCATGCGAATTAAGCGATTTTTCGTATCATAATAGAAGGTTGTTTTCACACTATCATTTTCGAGCGTACTGACTCGGTTGGATTCAGATAATCGTCCTTTATCATCAGTTAAAAAATGTGTTACTGCTCTTGTTAGCATGCGCTCTTTATCGAGAGTCGTCGTATAAGAAGAGTCTTTGGCTTCGGTTATTTTCCCATTCTGGTCAGTGAAAAACTTCCCATTCATTTTTTGCTGTAAAATGGTTTTTTCAACATTATCTTGATTAATAACAGACAGCTTAAATGCGGACTTGTAGTCCCAACCGTGACCATTTTTTTTCATGCTCATATCAATGGATTTGACGGATACACTGTCGTGGATGCTGAATTTGACAACTTCATGACCAGTTAGCTCGATTAAGGCTCCACAATCATCAAACTTCGTTTGAACCGTGTTGTTGATGTAATCGTCTTGGCTGGTGATAAGTACATTCATCTCTTTTAATGAGTCATTAAAAGGGCGTTCTTGGGCAAAGACAAAATTATTGAAGTTATTGGTGGCGATGGTGTCCGCCGAGCAGTTTTGCTCGCCAGCATAGGCATAAAACGAGCACATTAGGGGTAGCGATAATAATACTTTTTTCACAATCAATATGCCTTTCAAAATAAATGCCTTCCTGAAAAATGAATAACGTTTAATGTAGTGCTGCTGATTAAACATGAAATCTATTAGATTAGGTAGTCAGACTCGTCTGTAACGTTGTTAAATCAAAGAGAAAATTTAAATAATGCTACCTGCGAGACTCTGGATTTCATGTTAAAACGCATTATCATGTAAATGATTCAGCACATCGACGATTTGGAGTATAGTGTGGCTGCCAAATCGGGCATGACTAAACATTTTATTGGGACGAATTTCGTGAAAATTTTGGTTGATGAAAACATGCCATATGCTCAAGCCTTATTTAGTGAGCTAGGCGAAGTTAAAGCAGTGCCAGGGCGTCCAGTGCCAGAACAAGAACTTAACGATGCAGATGCATTGATGGTACGCTCAATTACCAAAGTGAATAAATCCTTGCTGAGCAATACGCCAGTAAAATTCGTCGGCACGGCAACTGCAGGGTTTGACCATGTGGATACCCAGTGGCTTGCAGAAGCCAATATTGGATTTTCCTCTGCGCCGGGATGTAATGCGATTGCCGTCGTTGAGTATGTTTTTTCAGCACTCTTGATGCTAGCGGAACGCGATAATTTTGATTTACGCGATAAAACCGTAGGGATTATCGGTGTGGGAAATGTGGGTGGACGTCTGTATAAACGCTTGCAAGCATGGGGAGTCAAAACGGTATTGTGTGATCCGCCTCGTGCAGACAATGGTGACCAAGAAGCCTTTGTCTCATTCGATACCGTGTTAGAGCAGGCAGATATCTTAACCTTCCATACGCCGCTTAATATGGATGAAAAGTATTCAACATTCCATTTGATGGGCGCTTCTCAACTCGCCAATTTACGTGATGGCACTATTTTAGTGAATGCCAGCCGTGGCGAAGTAGTGGATAACCAAGCGTTATTACACTTACTTGAGCAAGGTAAACCATTGAGTGTAGTATTGGATGTTTGGGAGCCTGAGCCAGATTTAGATACTGAATTATTAGCGTATGTGGATATCGGTACGCCACATATTGCGGGCTATACCTTAGAAGGTAAAGCGCGTGGAACAACACAAGTGTTTGAAGCCTATTGTGAATTTTTGGGTAAACCTACCCACATTTCACTCGCATCATTGTTACCGAAGCCAGATATCGATTGCATTAATTTCAATGGTAAATTAACGCAAAGCCAACTCAAAAGATTAGTTCATCTCGTGTATGATGTGCGTCGTGATGATTCATCACTGCGCGCAGTCGCAGGTATTCCCGGTGAATTCGATAAATTACGCAAACATTACCAAGAGCGTCGCGAATGGTCATCGCTTACCGTTCAGTGTGATAGCGAACAAACAGCGCAATTGCTGAATGAGTTAGGCTTTAACGCAAAAATTTAATCACAATTTTTTAGGTGAAATGAGTGGCTTATTGGCGCTTGTTTCACTTTGATTTTTTAGAGGAAAAACCATGACAGAAGGTTGGAATATCGCATTACTTGGGGCAACAGGTGCAGTGGGTGAAGGCATTCTTTCCCTACTTCAAGAAAGAGAGTTTCCCGTTGGTGAGCTTTATTTACTAGCCAGTGAGCGTAGTGCAGGAGAGAGCATTCGCTTCAACGGTAAAAGTTATCAAGTGCAAAACGTGGCTGACTTTGATTGGTCGCAGGCACAGATCGCCTTTTTTGCAGCAGGTGAAGCTGCCACGGTGCAGTATGCTGAAGTCGCGGCGCAAGAAGGCTGTATCGTTATCGATAACAGCGGCGTTTTTGCATTAGAGCCGGATGTACCTTTAGTGGTGCCAGGCGTTAACCCGCAAGTTTTAGCCGATTATCGCAATCGTAATATTATTTCTGTCGCAGATAGCTATGTTAGTCAGTTATTAACGTCAATTAAACCATTGGTTGAAGCGGCAGGATTAGGGCGTATCACCCTGACTAACATGCTGTCTATGTCAGCTTACGGCAAGGCTGCGGTGGATGAATTGGCTGGTCAGAGCGCGCGTTTACTCAATGGTATTCCCGCTGAAGAGGGACGCTTTAGTAAGCAGCTGGCATTTAACATGTTGCCATTATTAGCGGATGCTGAAGGCAGTGTTGTACATGAGCGCCGTTTAGTTGAGCAGGTACGTAAAGTGCTGCAAGACGACGGTTTACCTGTGGCGGTGAGTTTTATTCAATCACCTGTTTTCTACGGTAATGCACAAGTTGTGCATTTAGAAACGTTACGCCCAGTCAGCGCAGAAGAAGCGAGTGAAGAGTTTGAACGTTTTGATGATATTCAGGTCTCAGAAGAGGGTGATTATCCAACTCAAGTGACTGATGCATCAGGCAATGACTTTTTAAGCATAGGTTGTATTCGTAATGACTATGGTATGCCGGAAGTTTTACAGTTCTGGTCAGTCGCGGATAACGTACGTTTTGGCGGTGCACTGATGGCGGTTGAGACAGCAGAAAAACTGGCTCAGGAGCTGTACTACTGATGTCGGAATCCCCAAAACTGCATCGTATTGCTCTCGGGATTGAATATAACGGCAGTCGTTATTACGGTTGGCAACGTCAGCAAGAAGTGCAAAGTGTACAGGGCTGCCTTGAAGCTGCGCTATCGAAAATTGCGGCTGAGCCAATCAGTGTTAATTGCGCCGGACGTACGGATGCAGGCGTTCACGCGACTGGGCAAGTTGTGCATTTTGAAACTTCTGCCATTCGTAAAGAGGCCGCATGGACGATGGGCACGAATACCTATCTTCCGGATGATATTGCGGTTCGTTGGTGTAAGCCAGTGGATAATGAATTTCATGCGCGTTTTAGTGCAACTGCGCGCCGATACCGCTATGTTATTTTTAATCATCGTTATCGTCCTGCCATTTTATCGAATGGCGTAACGCATTTTCATTTTCCCCTTGATGAGAAGCGTATGCACCAAGCGGCACAAGCTCTACTGGGTGAGCGTGATTTTACCTCATTCAGAGCAGTCCAATGCCAGTCCAAAACTCCTTGGCGTAATGTGATGCACGTTAATGTGACGCGTCACGGAAACTATGTAGTTGTGGACATTAAAGCTAACGCGTTTGTGCACCATATGGTGAGAAACATTGTTGGCAGTTTGTTGGAGATTGGTTGCGGAAATCAAGATATTGATTGGATGGCACATCTTCTGGAATTAAAAGATAGAACGAAAGCAGCGGCAACAGCCAAAGCGGAAGGACTGTATTTAGTGAGCGTGGATTATCCTGAAAAATTTGACCTGCCACAGAATGTGATGGGACCACTATTTCTTGCAGATGATCTACTATAAATGTCGTTAATATAAATCTCCACATGAGGAACCCCATGGAGTTTATCAGTTTTATCATTGATTTTATTTTGCATATTGATGTGCATCTTGCGGAATTGGTCGCCCAATATGGTGTTTGGGTCTACGGTATTTTATTCCTGATTTTATTCTGCGAGACGGGGTTGGTGGTGACGCCTTTCCTCCCAGGGGATTCATTATTATTTGTTGCGGGTGCAATAGCAGCATTGCCAAGTAATGATTTAAACGTACACGTCATGGTACTGTTGATGATTATTGCGGCAATTATTGGTGATGCAGTGAACTACACCATCGGTCGTATCTTTGGTGAAAAGCTATTTCAAAATCCAAACTCAAAAATTTTCCGTCGTAGCTATTTAGATAAAACCCATGAGTTTTATGAAAAACACGGTGGAAAAGCGATTATCTTGGCGCGTTTTGTCCCAATCGTGAGAACTTTCGCGCCTTTCGTTGCGGGTATGGGAAAAATGTCTTACCGTCATTTTGCCTTTTATAATGTGACAGGTGCGTTATTATGGGTGTTACTCTTTACCTATGCAGGGTATTTATTCGGTGATTTGCCGATAGTACAAAAGAATTTGAAATTACTGATAGTCGCGATTATCTTTATTTCAATTCTACCGGGTGTCATTGAAATTATTCGCCACCGTCGTGCTGCTGCAAAAGAAAAAAATGCAGTAGCAAAAGAAAACAGTGCGGCGACGCAAAAAAACGATAACCAATAATCGGTTTGAAAAAAGTTTTTATCTACAGTGAGATATCATTGTGGTTTAATGGCAAAAAATAACATACTGATAGATACTCCTTATATCACCATCCCTGATATTCAGTGATTGGTATTACTTGGAGTCTTGTCAGAGTGCAATCAGACGAAAAGGTCCATTAATGAGCTGGATTGAGAAAATTTTAAAAAAAGGTACTTCAACCCCATCCCATAAAGCAAACATTCCTGAAGGTGTTTGGACTAAATGTGATAGCTGTGGGCAAGTACTTTATGGCGCTGAGCTTGAGCGTAACTTACAAGTGTGTCCGAAATGTGACCACCATATGCGTATTCATGCTCGTCAACGCCTTGAATCCTTCCTTGATGAAAACTCAACAACGGAATTAGGTAGCGAATTAGAGCCAAAGGATGTGCTCAAATTCCGTGATTCTAAAAAATACAAAGATAGAATTAGCGCAGCACAAAAACAAACGGGCGAAAAAGACGCTATCGTTGTTATGAAAGGGACACTCAAAGAGATGCCTATCGTTGCCGCAGCGTTTGAATTCTCCTTTATGGGTGGTTCAATGGCATCGGTAGTGGGAGCACGTTTTGTCCGTGCTGTAGAACAGGCTCTGGAAGATAACTGTCCATTAGTGTGTTTCTCTGCAAGTGGCGGCGCACGTATGCAAGAAGCGCTGTTATCGTTGATGCAAATGGCAAAAACCAGTGCGGCATTGGCAAAAATGCAAGAGCGCGGCTTGCCGTATATTTCTGTACTGACCGACCCAACTATGGGTGGTGTTTCTGCAAGTTTAGCCATGTTAGGTGATATCAACGTTGCTGAACCTAAAGCCTTGATCGGTTTTGCAGGACCTCGCGTTATTGAGCAAACAGTACGTGAAAAATTACCTCAAGGTTTCCAACGCAGTGAGTTCTTGTTGGAAAAAGGGGCAATTGACATGATCGTACGTCGCCAAGATATGCGTGACCGTCTGGCTGATGTATTAGCGATGTTAACGAATAAACCAAGTCCGAATACTGCGCCAACACTGGTTGTTGAAGTTGTTGATGTGGAAATTGATCTTGCTGACGCTGTTGATGGAACAGAAAACGCAAAAGGGTCTAAACATAAAAAAGATGATGAGTAATCTAATCATTCCTACAGCCAAGTCTCCTTTGGAGGCTTGGCTTTCTTATCTCACCGACCTACATAGCCAAAATATCGATATGGGGTTGGAGCGAGTAGGGCAAGCTGCCCGTCAAATGAATTTAACCCAACCTGCTCCGCGCGTCATTACCGTTACTGGAACCAATGGGAAAGGTACAACATGCCATACCCTTGAAGCTATTTTAATGGCGGCGGGCTTGAAAGTAGGTGTGTATAGTTCTCCCCATTTAGTTCGCTACACTGAACGTGTTCGTATCCAAGGTAAAGAACTGACTGAAAATGCGTTCTGCCAAGCGTTTGCAACCATTGAAGCGCAGCGTGGAAATATTTCGTTAACCTACTTTGAATATGGCACCTTAGCTGCACTACAATTATTTAAGCAAGCTGAGTTGGATATTGTGATCCTCGAGGTGGGCCTAGGTGGTCGTCTTGATGCTACGAATGTGGTGGACGCGGATATCGCAGCTATCACCAGTATTGCTCTCGATCATACAGATTGGCTAGGCTCTGACCGCGAACATATTGGTCATGAGAAAGCGGGTATTTTCCGTCAAGGTCACTATGGTGTAGTGGGTGAACCTGACATGCCTGACGCCATTGGTGCTTATGCTGACAAAATCGGCACAATGTTATTTCGGCGTGGCAAAGATTGGCATTATCAAGAGTATGCAGATCATTGGTCATGGGAAAGCCCACAGCGTTCATGGGAAGATTTACCCTTACCGAATGTGCCATTAGCCAATGCGGCAACGGCAATGGGGGTGATCAGCTGCTTGATGGAGATTGACCCTGTATTAGCGCAGAAAATAACCAACAAAGCGATTCACCAAGGCTTAAGTACCGCTCAGTTACCAGGGCGTTTCCAAATCATTGGTGAAAACCCGTTAATGATTTTAGATGTGGCGCATAATCCGCACGCTGCAGGTTACTTAGTTTCCAAACTCGCACAATTACCGAGGCGAGAAGGTCGTCGAATTCGTGCGGTAGTAGGCATGCTAGGGGATAAAGATATTCAAGGTACATTAACCTGTTTATCCCAACAAGTTACAGATTGGTATCTTGCGCCGCTAAGAGAATTTCGTGGTGCGGATGTGACTGAACTTAGCAAACATATTGATGGTGCTCACGAATTTGATTCAGTGGAAGCCGCTTGGCGACAAGCCTGCGTGGATGCGAAACCACAAGATGTGATTGTCGTGTGTGGATCATTCCATACAGTAGCACACGTCATGATGCTATTAGAGAAAACAGAAGGATAAAGTCAGTGGCTAGTAAATTCCAGAATCGTCTTGCTGGCGCCATTGTATTAGTCGCTGCGGGGGTCATTGTGCTGCCCGGGCTACTGGATGGCGATAAGAAATACAATGAAAATGAATTTGCAGCCATTCCGATTATTCCCAAACCGGGTGATGAAGAAGATATTGAGTCGATTGCACCGATTACACACAGTGCATCAACGGCTTCTTCAGAAGGAACTTCTGAAGCGATGTTATCGGAAGCTATCACCGAGCAAAAGCAAAGTGAACAGCCGCCAGTAGCCGCAAACAGTGCAAATCAAAGTGTGACAAATCAAAATAATGGCGCTCAAAATGGGAGCGCGATTCCGACAAATGTTGCACCTGAAAAACCGCGAGTGGAGCCAAAGCCGGAACCTAAACCTGAGCCTAAACCAAAAGTAGAGTCAAAACCTGAACCAAAACCTGAACCTAAGCCGGAGCCTAAGCAAGAACCTCAAGGCAAAGCGTATGTGGTACAAGTTATCGCGCTAAATAATGCGAGTAAGGTTGAGGAAATAGTGGCTAAACTGAGATTGTCGGGGTATCAGGTTTATACGGTGCCAGCAAAACCGGTGAACAATAAATTAACCCGTATTTATGTAGGCCCTGAGGCATCAAGGCAGAAACTTGAATCTGCATTACCTGAACTTAATGCGATAACAGGTACAAAAGGGATTATTCAAGCTTTTAAGCCTTAAAATGACATTGGATTATCCCTAAAAAATAAGGGTATTTAGTAACTTACTGCGGCGATTATGATTTTTTCTTTTCGCCGCTGATTTTTTTAAATTCAATGAAAAATGGTTACGCAAACGTTTTCGTTTTCTGTTAGAATGCATTCGCCGCTGACGTGAATGCGAATTTTGGAATGAAATATGGTCTGGATTGATTACACAATTATCGCCATTATTGGCTTCTCGGCACTGGTAAGCCTGATTCGTGGATTTGTACGTGAGGCATTATCGTTAATCACATGGGGTTGTGCGTTCTTCGTTGCAAGTACGTTTTATCCTTACTTGGCGAGCTATTTTACGAACTTTGAGGATATTTTGGTTCGTAACGGTATTGCCATTGCGGCATTATTCATTGCAACCCTGATTGTAGGTGCGGTAGTGAATTATGTGATCAGCTCACTGGTACAAAAAACCGGATTATCGGGTACAGATCGTGTACTGGGGATTTGCTTCGGTGCGTTGCGTGGGGTATTAATTGTATCGGCGCTATTGTTCTTTCTCGATACATTTACTCCGCTTCCTCAAAGTGAGGATTGGCATCGTTCACAGCTTATTCCACAGTTCAGTCATATTATTAGGTGGTTCTTTGACTACCTGCAAAATGCGTCAAGTTTCCTACCGGAGAATATTTCTCCGTCTGGCTGATGAGGAAAGACTAAATGTGCGGTATTGTCGGTATCGCCGGTGTTTCACCGGTAAACCAATCAATTTATGATGCGTTGACGGTGCTACAGCATCGTGGGCAAGATGCAGCGGGTATTGCGACCATCGATGGTAAAAACAATATCCGTTTGCGTAAAGCAAATGGTTTAGTAAAAGATGTCTTTGAAACTCGCCATATGTTGCGACTTCAAGGTTCAATGGGCATAGGACATGTACGTTATCCTACAGCGGGTAGCTCAAGTGCATCTGAAGCTCAGCCTTTTTACGTTAACTCTCCTTTTGGTATCACCCTTGCACATAATGGTAACCTGACAAATGCTCACGAACTGACTCGTAGCCTATTTGAAACAGCGCGTCGCCATGTGAATACCACCTCAGACTCCGAAATTCTGCTAAATGTATTAGCGCATGAATTAGATAAGTTTGACCATTTTCCTCTCGAACCTGACAACATTTTTAGTGCCGTCGCGTCAATGCACAAAAAAATCCGTGGTGCTTATGCCTGTGTGGCATTGATTATTGGTCACGGGATGGTGGCATTTCGTGACCCATATGGCATTCGTCCATTAGTTCTCGGTCGCCGTATTTTGGCAACTGGCGAACACGAATATATGGTGGCATCTGAAAGTGTGGCATTAGACACGTTAGGTTTTGAATTCCTTCGTGATGTCGCACCCGGTGAAGCCGTGTATGTCACTGAAGATGGTAAATTATTTACTCGCCAATGTGCAGAGAATCCACAACTGACGCCGTGTATTTTTGAATATGTTTATTTTGCTCGCCAAGATTCCTTTATTGATAAAATCTCGGTGTATAACGCAAGATTGCGCATGGGGCAAAAGTTGGGGGCTAAAATTGCACGAGAGTGGGAAGATCTGCATATTGATGTCGTGATCCCAATCCCAGAAACCTCTTGCGATATCGCCTTGGAAATCGCACACATCCTAGATAAACCCTACCGTCAAGGGTTTGTGAAAAACCGTTATGTTGGGCGCACGTTTATCATGCCAGGGCAGCAAGAACGTCGTAAATCAGTACGGCGTAAGCTGAATGCAAACCGTGCTGAGTTCCGTGATAAAAACGTTCTGCTGGTGGATGATTCGATTGTGCGCGGGACCACATCTGAGCAAATAGTGGAATTAGCCCGCGAAGCTGGTGCGAAGAATGTGTATTTTGCTTCCGCTGCGCCAGAAGTACGTTTCCCGAACGTATACGGCATCGACATGCCAAATGCGAATGAACTGATTGCACACGGTCGTGAAGTCGATGAAATTCGAAAATTGATTGGTGCAGATGGCTTAATCTTCCAAGATCTCAGCGACCTCGTGGACGCAGTTCGTGAAGAAAACCCAGAAATTAATGAATTTGAATGTTCCGTATTTGACGGCATTTACGTGACGAAAGATATTGACCAAAGTTATTTAAATTATCTGGAAAATCTGCGTAAGGACGATGAGTTAAAGTTGAAAGATCAGAGTGATGTTGAGGATTTAGAGATATACAACGAAGGCTAAATTTTCGGGGAGCCTCGTCATACTTCACGCTGTAGCGTTGTTGGCTGTATTAGCTAACCCTAGTCACATACCTGTGTATGCTCCTAGGGATTAGCTAACTTGCCGCCTAGCTACAGCATGAATTATTTAGAGGATTAAATCTAAAACTAAGCTGAAAATGAAGTTAGTCTGAATTACCTTTCACTCATGTTTCCTTCATTCCTTTATTTATACCCACTTATTCCGTGAGTAAAGTTTTGCTCTGTATTTTTACTATACTGACCTCTACACCTTGCCTCTCCCTCACTTCTTCACGATATTTGGTATATAATGCAGGAAATTACGTGAATTGGGGTTGAGCATGAAAAAACTTATCATTGGGTTAACGGGAGCGAGTGGGGCAATCTACGGTATTCGATTGCTGGAAGTGCTTAAACCTGTGAAAGATGTGGAAACCCACCTAGTGATGAGTGCGGCAGCACGTCAAACTCTCGCGCTGGAGACCGATTTCAGTGTGAAAGATGTTCAACAACTTGCTGACCATGTTTATGATAGCCGCGATATCGCCGCTGCAATCTCCTCAGGCTCATTTCGCACTGCGGGTATGGTAATAATGCCTTGTACTATGAAAACGCTTTCAGGCATCGTACACAGTTATACAGACACATTAGTAACCCGTGCGGCAGACGTCGTATTAAAAGAAGGGAAAAAACTGGTGTTAGGGGTACGGGAAACGCCACTGCATTTAGGGCATTTAAAATTGCTCGTTCAAGCCGCAGAAATAGGTGCCGTGATTATGCCCCCAATGCCTGCGTTTTATCATCAGCCTCAATCTATTCAAGATATTGTCGACCAAACCGTGAATCGCGTACTTGACCAGTTTGATATTCAGCTCGACCATGATTTATTCACCCGTTGGCAGGGCGCTAAATAATCACGGTGTTGGTGTTAATAAATCTTCCAAAGCAATTCTCAGTTCAATAAATTCAAATGCAAAGCCAGCCTCTTCTAAGCGTTTTGGAATGGCTTGCTGTCCCCCTAATAATAAAGTGGCAGATTCACCAAGCACGCCTCTTACGGCGAAAGCGGGCGTGCGCACGAAAGAAGGGCGATTGAGTACATCTCCCATCATGGCAGCAAATTGGTCGTTATGGACAGGATAAGGCGACGTCATATTAAACGGACCTGATAAATCCGGTGTTTCCATTAAAAACAAAATCGCTTTTACCATATCGTTAATGTGGATCCACGGCATATATTGCTTTCCATGACCAATCGGTCCACCTGCCCCCATTTTGAAAATAGGCAGAATTTTGGCGAGTAGACCACCTTTAGGGGATAAAACTAATCCAGTACGCAATAGGCAAACGCGCGTTTTGCTTGATTGGGCTTCGAGGGCAATGGCTTCCCAGCGTGCAGCTAACTGATGGGTAAATTCGTCATGGGGTTGGTCTGATTCAGTCACTACAGACTGACCTTGATCGCCGTAATAGCCAACAGCAGATCCAGAAAGAAATACATTCGGTGGGGTTTCACTGGCTTTAATCAAATCCGTTAACTGTTGGGTTATTTTCCAGCGACTTTCACAGAGGATTTGTTTTTGTGCGGTCGTCCAGCGTTTTTCTGCGATGGGTTCACCGGCAAGGTTGATGACTGCATCAAATTCGTTGAGATTTTTTCTATCGCTGAGGGTTGTCCAGCATTCAACCGCTTTACAAAATAGACTGTATACTTTTTGTGGTGAGCGACTTAATACCGTGACCTGATGTGAATGCATCACTAACGCTTGAACCAGTTGGGTACCAATTAACCCTGTTCCGCCTGTTATTAGTATTCTCATTTTTATCCCCTCTATTTAAAGCGTTATAACGCTCTAAATAATTCGATTTTTACCATCTAGTTTGAGTTAACTATAGCATTTGCAAATAAGAATTGTTGGGTTTCAGTTAACGGTTCAAAAAAAAGAATTTTGTGCTATATCTTAAAGGGATGTGTTGATTTTTATGAGGGAGACAAAGCACAAATTTGCTTAGGATCCCTTGCAACGTATAAGTGAAAAGAATACCTTGTATCAAAGTATTTCGTTGGGCAAGTTAAATAAGGTTTTCAGGATGGAACAACAGACCGAATTCGTCGAGTGGGTGGATATTGTTGACGAAGATAATAATGTGATAGCTCAAGCAACCCGTCGCCAAATGCGGGCTGAAAATTTACGTCATCGCGCAACGTATATCGTGGTACATGACGGTATGGGTAAAATTTTGGTGCAAAGAAGAACTGACATTAAAGATTTTTACCCTGGACTTTTGGATGCAACCGCTGGGGGCGTAGTGATGCAAGATGAAAATATTCTTGAATCAGCTAAGCGCGAAGCTGAAGAGGAGCTGGGCATTGCGGGTGTTCCTTTTGCGGAACATGGTACCTTCTATTATGAAAACGAAATCTGCCGAGTATGGGGTGGGCTGTTTAGTTGTGTGAGTCATGGTCCTTTCGCATTACAAGAAAGCGAAGTGGTTGAGGTGAGCTGGCTAACGCCAAAAGAGATTACAGCACGTTGCGATGAATTCACGCCTGATTCACTTAAAGCACTGTCATTATGGTTAACGCGCAATAATGAAGCGGATAAAGCGATTAGCTGTTCCAGCCCAGAGTAAGCT
>NZ_JAMPSW010000022.1:0-47649 GCF_028484855.1 Providencia sp. PROV033
AAAATTATTTTTATACCAGCACTATCAAAATGCTAAAAAATATGTTGAGATTTCAGCCAATATCCAGTTTGAGTGCTTTATTATTTGATGCCTAGGAGTGATTTTTGGAATATCTTTGAAATAGGAAACGATAGGGTTAGTTATTGCTAATGTTTTTAACTACTGTTGAAAAGCAAAACCAATTTTTAAAAGTATTTTTTCCATATAATTTAAAATATATAACCGTAAGAAATAGTGTTAACAATAATATCTCAGAAAGAATTGCTATGAATATAGTAGAGTAGATGCTGAAAATAGGAATAAATATAACATTTAATGCGGCATTAATAACTGCGACAGTTAACATACAGTAAAGCTTATATTTTATTAGGTTTCCTGTCGATAGAATAGTATCTAATCCAGAGATAAGAAATCTGATAGGAATGCATATAGCAAGTAAGGATAAGTAAGTTGCCGCTTGTTTATATTGCTCGCCAAAGAAAATAGAAATAATTTGGTCGCTAAAATAAGCGATTGTAACTGAAATTAATAATCCAATAGTTAACATCATACCATTACCTACCTGATAGATGGCAAGCACTTTCTTTGGTTCTATATTAGACCATCTATGTATTTTAGGTAGTAAAATTTTTTGATATATGATAGCAGGGAACAGATAGGTTGCGATAATTATATTAAATGCAACACTATAAAGTCCCGCCATTTCTGGTTCACTTAAGTAAGATAATAGAAAAATGACACATTGGAAATATACAGTATGGGCAATCGAAGCTAAACCAAAAGGAATTGCGGTTATAGATATTCTCTTCATTCTTTCGATATTACCCTTCGAAGAATAAATTCTATCTTTTAATATGTTTCCTTTATATAACCGAATGAATGATTTTATTGATAATAGGAATATAAACATTGATGATAATGAATATACATAATATATATCGTTATTGCTAGCAATGCCAAAATAGATAAATGAGAGACAACTTAACTTCATCCCATTATTAAATATCTGTAAAGTACCAAGTTGGTGATATTTTCCTTCTATTTGAAGAATGGCAGACTGGATGTTAAATGATGTCAGTGCTAAAAGTGTTGGGCTTAATATTACTAAGTTACTTAGATTCATATTGGGAAATAATAGGTATGTAACTAATATTAATAAGACAAAGCTAATTAATGTAGTCAATGTGGCGTAGTAAATAATACTTAAACCATGTTTATTTCCATATCTAGTGCCTTTTCCAAAAATCTTTAGTAAAGCGTTGTCTGCACCAAATCCGGCCATTGCACCAAAAAATAATAAATATACAAGAGTTGAATTAAATTCTCCTAAAGTTTTTGGAGTCAATAGCCTTGCTAAACTTGTTTGAAATAAAAAGGCTAAAGAAGCAGAGAGTGCGGTGGTTATCCATAACGATGAAAGATATGCTAGAAATTTATGCATGAGAAATAATATATAGCCTGAATAGACTAAGGCCTTAGTAATGACATAGCTACCGCACTGGGTTATCGGGTCCCAGAGCGCCATTGAATTTCAAAATTTAGTGTTTATTAATTGAAAATACTGCATTTTTTGCAGAAATGCTCAATTGATAAACACTGCTTATGATAATCTTCCCTTATCGGTTGACTCGTGCCGTAAGCACAATCAATCAAAAGCCCTTAATAATAGCACTAAAGTTTCGGGGTGACTATCGGTGTGAGACGCCTAAAAATCACGACTTTACCTGTAATCTTCTGATCACTTTTTTGAAACCATTAAGTGACTTCTTAATATATATCACTATCAAAAATCATTAATTTCACATTTGGCGGTATATTGGTTTGGTTGGTATCTATACTTAGCGGACAACCTGATAGTCAAGAAAAAGCATACATATGGCTAGATAGTATAAAAAATAATGATAATCACAGCGGTAACTTGATGTATGTTATTAATATTTCAGAAGAACACGCTCGTATGGTGTAGATAAAGATAAATACTCGAACAATGATGAAGTTGTTGAAATATAATATTTATAAGAATTGTCTGAGCATTTTTGTTACTTATTAGTTTATGCAGCAAACCCGAATATGCAAATATCATCAAACGATTGAGGAATTAATATAATCATTTGGTTTATGTTGGAAGATTAATTATCTACAGCTTTGTACGATGAAAGGAATATTTGTCGGAATAAGGTAGGAATATATGGCGGATATATAAAAAAGGTCTTTGGCACATCAGCACCAAAGACCTCAATCTCAATAAGAAGAGAAAATTAACGGCCGTGCTCTGGCAGCCAAATCTGTAGGCGTAACCCGCCCAATGGGCTGTCGTCCGCTTTCACCCAGCCTTTATGCTGGGAGATCGCCGTTTCAACAATCGCTAAGCCAAGCCCTGTACCGCCAGTTTCTCTGTCTCGCGCTTCATCTGTACGATAGAACGGACGGAAGATGTGCTCACGGTCAGCTGGGCTGACGCCAGGTCCATCATCATCGACAGTAATCAGAATGCCGTTATTTTCTTCTTTGAAATCAACCGCAATATGAGTGTTTGAATAGCGAAGTGCGTTACGCACGATGTTTTCAAACGCACTGCCAATGGCGGATGGATTACAATATAATGGCCATGGACCTGGGTGTGACGTGACATCCAGTGTCTTATTCATCTGCTCTGCTTCGAAACTCGCATCATCCAGAATATCTCCCCATAACTCATCAGCTTTGATGTGTTCGCGGAGAATTTCATTTTTGTGCTGACTGCGAGATAAAACGAGTAGGTCGTTGATCATACTGTCTAAACGGTGAGTTTCCGTTTCGATGCGCTCCAGCTCTTTACTCTCACCATGGCGGCGACGTAATAATGCAGTCGCCAACTGTAGCCGAGTGAGCGGGGTACGCAGCTCGTGCGAAATATCAGAAATAAGTCGCTGCTGGGCAGTGACCATGCCATCTAACGCACTGATCATTTGGTTGAAACTGTTGCCCGTAGATAAAAATTCCTGCGGACCAGATTCTAGCTCGGGATGCGGACGTAAATTACCTTTTGCCACATCATCTGCCGCCATTTTTAATTTACGGGCAGGACGAGCCAAGCTCCATGATAACCATAATAATAGTGGTGCACTGATTAACATGGTGGCAATTAAGAGTAAAAATGGTCGGTCAAACAAGAGGTTAATAAAGTCTGACTGTGGGCTGCTTGCCGGTCGAACTAAATACAGTTGGTAGTGATCTTCACCGTCTCGAATCGAAAATGGGCCCAAAATTTCTGCGCGCCCATACTTTTTCTTCTTCGGGTGGTCCGCATTATCGGATTGACCAATAAAATTACGGATCACTTGCATTTCACTCGGCATTGCGCCAATTACCCGACCTTCGCTAGTCACAATGATCAAGCGTTGACCGGGGGGCGCCCATTTTTTGATGGCGTTAGAGATTCGTCGCCACCAAAGTAGGTCGTTCATGGGGGCTTGGGCGAGTTCAGCTTCGATATGCTGTTCAAGCATATCCCCTTGGCGTTGCTCACTTTCCATCAGGACAGTGAGCTGCCGAGAGTCGAGCTTGGGCACCATCAGCACGAGCATTAAGACGAGTGCGAGGGTAAACCAGAAAATCGCAAATATTCGAGCGGTTAAGCTGTTGATCATGTGGCAGAAACCATCAAGTAGCCGCGACCACGCAAGGTTTTAAACCAAGGTTGACCGTCGGTGCGTTCTGGGAGTTTGCGGCGCAAATTGGAAATATGCATATCAATAGCACGGTCAAATGGTGTGAGACGTTTGCCCAACACTTCTTGGCTTAAATGTTCTCTCGAAACCACTTGTCCTAAATGCTGCGCTAATAGATAAAGCAACGTAAATTCAGTGCCTGTTAAATCAAGGATTTCGTTATCGAAGCTAGCTTCTTGACGACCTGGATTCAGCTGCAATTTGTCCACTTGTAACGTTGGGGTGTTGCTATTATCCCCTTGAGTTTGCTCACTCCAATTCGAGCGGCGTAGTAACGCACGAATACGCGCCACTAACTCTCTATCGTTAAATGGTTTAGGTAAATAGTCATCCGCACCGAGCTCCAAGCCCAATACTTTATCTAATTCACTACCGCGCGCCGTTAACATAATGACAGGCGTTTGGTGAATTTGGCGTAACTCTTTTAAGGTCTCAATACCGTTTTTCTTCGGCATCATGACATCGAGTAATAATAGGTCAATGGATGAGTCGATTTGCTGTAATGCCTGTTCACCATCATAGGCGATGACAACATTGAAACCTTCCATTTCCAGCAGTTCTTTTAAGAGCGACGTGAGTTCACGGTCGTCATCAACTAATAGGATTTTATGCATTAATTAAGTCCTCCAACTGCCAAAATACGATAACAATCTTCACGATTCCATGACTTTACGTTCTTTTACATGCTCTGACGCTAGTTTGCAGCCGACCGCGTATATTTATCTCCATTGAATCACGAGCATCGTTCGGAGACAAGGTATCTAAATGCAAAGAATAGTACACAGAACAAAACACAGTTCAGTACATAAAACAGCCGCATACGTTTTAGCTTCTGCATTTGTTTTCGGTCCAGTCGCTGCGTTTGGTGAAGCATCAGAAAGTAGTAGTAATGATGAACCCTCATTAGTGCTACAAATGCAGCCTGACCAGCCACTACAAACAACACATATCGCTATTCAATTTCAGCTTCCTGAATCATTAAATAGCGACGAACGTGCCAGTGAATTTATGTTTAATGGTATCACGTTGAGTGAAAAACAGCGTCAACAGCTTCGCGACTTAATGGCAACACAACGCCATCGCCATGTTGAAAATGTTGACTCAATACAAGAACGTGAGTCATTACACAAACTTATTATAGCGGATCGCTTTGACGATAAAGCTGTCCGAGCGCAACTTGAGAAACAATTGCAAAAAGAACTGGATGAACGCGTTGAGATGGCTCGCATCCATCATGAACTTTACCAGTTACTGACGCCAGAACAGAAGGCGCAACTTGAGCAGATTAATCAGCATAAGTTCGTTGAGTATCAAGTGAAGCAGTAGAGATCCTAGTAGTGATTGTAGTTGAGTTTTTAAAGCCTGTAGTTGAGTTTTGAGTTGATCGTTGATTTTTGAAGTAAGTAGTGAAGTAGCAATAACTGAAGTTTTTCCTTGCCATAGACACCATCCCTGTCTTTATAGCCCCTTTTAGGGGCTTTTTTTTATGCCAAATGTATTTGCGTTAACTGTAGTTGACAATGTGAGGGTGATAACTATAGTTAACAGATAGTGAGAAGGGAGGCTCTATGTTGACCGTATTAACGACAGATATTTTTAATAGATGGATGCATGACCTGAAAGATATTCGAGCAAAAACAAAAATTCAGGTAAGAATTCGGCGTTTGAAACAAGGTAATTTTGGTGATGTTGAATCGATAGGTAATGGCTTTTATGAATTGAAAATACATGAAGGTAAAGGATATCGCGTTTATTTAAGAAAGATTGATAATACAATCGTATTGTTAATTAGCGGTGGAGATAAATCGACACAGCAAAAAGATATCGATAAAGCTAAACAAATTTTTCGTGAAATTGAAGGTGATCTATGAATATTAAAATGAAAGAGTATGACATTGCTGAGCATTTAACGAGCGAAGAAGAAATTCAGTTGTATCTTAATGAAATACTAGAAGAAGGAGATACGGCACTTATTCTGGCTGCATTAGGTGATATTGCTAGAGCGAGAAATATGACCCAATTGGCAAAGGAAGTGGGAATGAGTCGAGAAGGGCTATATAAGGCACTATCTGGTGAAGGCAATCCTGCATTTACCACTATCTTGAAGATAGTTCATTCACTAGGACTAAAGCTGCAATTTAAGAGCGTAAGATAATCCTCCTTTTTTATTCTTCTATTACTATCAGTAATATTTTTATTACTGATATATTGTCTATACATTCACTTTCCGCGTACTATCTGTGCACTTGCAAATTACATTTTCGTTCATCAACAGAGGTCATACTGCGCCATGATCCAAATACTAACATCTCAAGATTATAAAAAAATGCCATGGAAAAATGGTCAGGGATTCACTTTAGAGCTGGCGCGAAGCCACGGTGAAGGGTTAGAAAACTTTGATTGGCGGGTGTCGATTGCGGATGTGAAATCAGCAGGTCCATTCTCGTATTTTCCGAACAAGCAACGGATAATTGGGGTGCTTGAAGGCTCTGGGATGGTATTGCAGATAGATAACAACCCGCCCGTTTCTTTATTACAAAAACAGTTTCATGCCTTTCATGGTGAAAGTGATGTGTATGCCGAATTAATCAATGAAGCCATCCGCGATTTTAATGTGATTTATAACCCTGAAAAGTATCTAGCGCGCCTACAGTGGGTATCCAGCGAGTCGGTAACATCATGGATTAGCCATGGTCACTGTGTACTGATTTTTAATTTACAGGGTAAGTTAGATGTGCAAGTTGATGGGAAACACTGGGTGCTAAATGATTTTGAAACCTTATTGGTGCAAAAAGAGAGTGTACCTGCACAATACATTGCCTCGGCTGAACTATTTGGCGATTTTTGTGTTATCGAACTATTTGAAAGATAACACTACAAAGCCATTCAAGTTATTTTAGAGTGATGCAACTCCGTCAATTCACGACTATTTAGTTAGCGGATAATTCTGATAATTTCACTCTTCGAATAAAATTGTCATCGAATTCATAGATTACTTATTTAATGGCTTTATTCTTATTGTGATTTTAAAAAGAATCTTTAGGCTGTAGCCTCGAATGGTTTATTAAAAATAGTAATAGAGTTTTCTAGCAAGGAAAAAAATAAGATGAAAATGAAGGCGCTTGTTGCAGTCGCAGTTTCTGCGGTCATTATGACGGGTTGTAAGAGTATGGACACTGGGCTGATGACCAACTCTGGAATGCAATTATTCCAAGCTGCAACATTATCTGATGCAGATGTTAAAAAATTCAGCGATGATGCTTGTAAAGAAATGGATGCAGAAAACAAAATTGCACCAGCTTCAAGCAAATACACACAACGCTTAAACAAAATTGCTAAAGCGTTGGGTAGTGAAGTTGAAGGAACGCCAGTTAACTATAAAGTTTACATGACTAAAGATGTCAATGCATGGGCGATGGCAAATGGTTGTGTACGTGTATACAGCGGTCTGATGGATATCATGAACGACAACGAAGTTGAAGGCGTTCTGGGGCATGAAATGGGTCACGTTGCTTTAGGTCATACCCGTAAAGCGATGCAAGTTGCTTATGCAGCGGTAGCCGCTCGTACCGCGGTAGCGGCATCAGGTAACGATGTAGCGACTCAATTAAGTTCTTCACAATTAGGTGAGCTGGGTCAAAAACTGGTTAACTCTCAGTTTTCTCAACACCAAGAAAGCCAAGCGGATGATTTCTCTTATGATCTGCTGAAAAAACGTGGTGTAGATACCAAAGGTTTAGTGACTGGTTTTGACAAATTAGCAAAATTGGGCAGCAAAGAAACCAGCATGTTTGATTCTCACCCACCATCAGATGCGCGAGCACAACATATTCGTGACCGCATTGAGGCAGATAAAAAATAATTTTTATCTCTAATGGTATTAATGGGGAAGCTAAGGCTTCCCCATTTTTTATCTGGCGTTTAGGTTTTATAGATATTTTGCATTTTATCTCAATTCTGGTGGTAAAAAGAAAATCACAAATCAGAACTTATCCTGTTGTACTCTTGCTCGGCGCTGCCTATCTTATTAAGAAAATACGATTAAGAATTTTTTTTATCATTGCCTTATTTGTGCTCGATGAAAGAGCAAGGAAAAAAGATGGAAAAAACACAGCGAGTTTCTCTATTGGCGAAAGGAATGGGAATGCTGTTGTCCGGCACTTGTCGTTTATTAACAGGAGTCCGTACACGTTGGGTAGGATGTCAGCCTGCAATTACTCCCCGTATTTACTATGCCAATCATTCAAGTCACCTCGACGGTTTAGTGATTTGGTCGGGGTTACCGCCATTAATGCGCCATTTTGTTCATCCTGTTGCTGCCAAAGATTATTGGGACGGTTCGTCATTTCGTCGTTATCTCGTTAATAACGTATTTCGAGCTGTGCTGGTGGATAGAAAAGGGGACAAGCCCGCTAAAGAGTCTGTCCTTGAACCGCTAGAAGCGGTACTCACCGCTAACCATTCGCTGATTTTATTTCCTGAAGGAACCCGTGGAGATGGCGAAGAGCTCGGTAGCTTCAAAAGCGGGATTTATCATTTAGCGAAAAAATACCCCAATGTTGAAGTGGTGCCAGTGTATTTGGAAAATTTAAATCGAGTACTACCGAAAGGAACAAAGCTCGTGGTTCCTATCATTTGCTCAGCAACTGTCGGTAAGCCGTTATCACCGTTAACGGAAAACGAAAATAAAGCAGATTTTTTGCAAAGAGCAAAAGCTGCACTTGAGGAGATGATGCCATGAGTCTTTGGGATGGCGAATTAGTCCTATTATTATCCGGTGTTTTCGGTGTCTTGATGGTCGCCAGCGTCATTGGCGGCATCTTGGCATACCGTTATTCTGGCGAGAAAAGCAATCCGACGATTGATAACCTGAATGCGCGCATCCGTGCTTGGTGGGTGATGTGTATTATCTGCGTTTTGGCGGTAGTGATTGGTCATATTGGCGTGGTGATTTTATTTGCGCTGATCTCTTTCTTTGCATTAAGGGAGTTTGTGACGTTAGCGCCAACGCGTCGTAGTGATCACGAGGCGCTTTTCTGGTGTTTCTTTGTCTTCCTGCCGCTGCAATATGTATTGGTTGGTATTGAATGGTACGGGATGTTTTCGATTTTTGTCCCTGTATTTGTGTTCTTATTTTTACCGACACGTATCGCTTTGGCTGGGGATACCTACCATTTCCTAGAACGTACCGCCAAAATTCAGTGGGGCATGTTGGTCACGGTTTTTTGTTTAAGTCATGTACCCGCGTTATTGATGCTGAATATTGAAGGGTATCAAGGGGAAAATGTGAAGCTGTTGCTGTTCCTAATTGTGGTGACGCAGATTTCTGATGTGTTGCAATATGTCTTCGGTAAGCTACTCGGTAAACACCCTATCGTGCCTAAGTTGAGCCCAAATAAAACGGTGGAAGGGTTTATCGGCGGCATATTAAGCTCGGTGCTCATTGGTATTTGCTTGTACTGGGTCACCCCATTTAGTTGGTGGGCGGCGGGGTTAATGTCATTGGCGATTACGTTAATGGGCTTTGTGGGGGGTTTGTGTATGTCTGCAATTAAGCGTGATAGCGGGATTAAGGATTTTGGCGCGATTATTGAAGGGCATGGCGGAATGCTAGATAGAATTGACTCTTTATGTTTTGCCGCACCTATTTTCTTCCATTTAACCCGTTATTTTTATACTTAATTTTTTATATTATGGGCAAATCGCTAAATAGCAAAAAGCACCTTCGGGTGCTTTTTTTATAGGAAAGTCGTGTTCAGCTTGTAATGATGGCGTCGCATATAGATTAACATGCTATCATCGAGACTTAATTTGTACTTCGAAGTAAGATGATTGTGCGCGATAGGTTGATTTTCGTCATTTGAGCTAAAATTATGTAATCGAGATCACAAGAAAACATAAAAATTGGCGGTAAAACGCATGCATAATCCCTGCGCTGTCGTATTATTTCGCTGATTGAATCAATTCAGCACTATGGTGTGGTGAGTATTAACTGCCTGTTAGGCGGAACAGTTTGCCAGGTGGAAGCGGAAATAGTGCGGTAGTTTTTTCATAGATTTGCAATTTATGTTCATTAATCAGAGGTCATCATGGTCAAGCAGATTAAAAGAATTGGGGTTTTAACAAGCGGTGGAGACGCACCGGGTATGAACGCAGCAATTCGCGGCGTGGTTCGTGCGGCGTTAGCGGAAGGCTTGGAAGTTATGGGTATTTTTGATGGATACCTCGGTCTGTATGAAAACCGTATGAAGCAATTAGACCGTTATAGCGTTTCAGATATGATCAACCGTGGCGGCACATTCTTAGGTTCTGCGCGTTTCCCTCAATTCCGTGATGAAAAAGTCCGTGCGATAGCAGTTGAAAACCTGAAGAAAAATCATATCGATGCACTTGTTGTCATTGGTGGTGATGGTTCTTACTTAGGTGCAAAATGCTTAACTGAATTAGGTTTCCCATGTATTGGTTTACCTGGCACGATTGATAATGACGTTGCTGGAACAGACTACACAATTGGTTATTTCACTGCGCTAGAAACCGTTGTTGAAGCGATTGACCGCTTACGTGATACATCCACTTCCCATAAACGTATCTCTATCGTGGAAGTGATGGGGCGCTATTGTGGTGATTTAACGCTATCTGCAGCGATAGCGGGCGGCTGTGAATTCTTAGTGCTGCCAGAACAAGAAATGCCATTTAACCGTGAAGAATTATTAGCTGAAATTAAGCGTGGCATTGAAAAAGGTAAGCGTCATGCGATTGTGGCGATCACTGAGCACGTTTGTGATGTTGACGAGTTAGCGAAATATATTGAAGCAGAAACTCACCATGAAACTCGCGCTACGGTATTAGGGCATATTCAGCGTGGTGGCTCGCCAGTGGCTTATGACCGTATTCTGGCTTCTCGTATGGGCGCATATTCTATTCAGCTATTGCTTGAAGGCTATGGCGGGCGCTGTGTTGGGATCCAAAATGAAAAATTAGTTCACCATGATATTATTGATGCGGTAATGAACATGAAACGCGTCTTTAAGAAAGATTGGCTGGAAACAGCGAAAAAACTGTACTAATTTTTCTCCTCTGTCATTGCAAATCTCACCGGTATGGTTGGCCATAGGCTGATCATATCGGCGAAGATTACGCATATTCCCTCCGATATTCCTCTTATGTATAAGATTTACCTTTTCGGTATTTCCCGTTGTTGCGGGTATCTGTCAGCCTGATCCTGTTTTCAATTAATGGAGAAAAGGATGATGGTACGTTTCTGGCAAAGTTCTCGCTATCCCATAGCGGCATTCTCTTTATTGTTATTAACTGCGGGGACATGGGCGAAAGACATTCAAATATTAAATGTCTCTTATGATCCAACTCGTGAGTTTTATCGTCAATATAATCAGGAATTTGGTGATTATTGGAAAGCGAAAACAGGGGATACCGTCACAGTACGACAATCACATGGTGGCTCTGGTAAACAAGCAACCTCCGTTATTAACGGTTTAGAGGCGGATGTCGTCACGCTTGCATTAGCATATGATGTCGATGCGATTGCCCAGAGTGGCAAAATTAATTCAGGTTGGTTGAAAAAACTACCAGATAATTCAGCTCCTTACACATCGACTATTGTCTTTTTAGTGCGTAAAGATAACCCAAAAAATATTCGTGATTGGGATGATTTGATTCGTAAAGACGTTTCAGTCGTGACGCCAAACCCTAAAACATCAGGGGGAGCACGGTGGAATTATTTGGCGGCATGGGGATATGGATTAGAAAAAAATCATCATGATCCTGAAAAAGCCAAACAGTTTGTAAAACAGCTATATCAAAATGTGGAAGTGCTGGATTCCGGAGCGAGAGGGGCAACGAACAGTTTTGTCGAGCGCGGTATTGGTGATGTCTTGATCGCGTGGGAGAATGAAGCACTATTAGCGATTAATGAATTAGGGGCTAAAGGGGATTTTGAAATCGTCACGCCAAGTATTTCTATTTTGGCGGAGCCAACAGTTGCGGTTGTTGATAAGACCGTGGACAAGCGAGATCACCGTGAAGTGGCACAAGCCTATTTAGAATTCTTGTACTCGCCAAAAGGACAAGAAATTGCCGCGAAAAATTATTATCGTCCTCGTGATGCTCAAGTCGCGAAAGCGTATCAAGGGCAATTTCCTCAATTGAAATTACTCACCGTTGATGACAATTTTGGTGGCTGGCAAAAAGCACAGGAAACACATTTTGCTAACGGCGGAATTTTCGATGAAATCATTCGCCGTTAGCCATTAGAGAGAGAAAAAATTCAGTATCTAGCAGCCCTTGATAGCTGGAGGGCGGCTAGGTATATAGCTTACCAGCTATATTTCACACCCAATTGACCAAGATACATTGTCTGCTTATTGCTATTCCCTGATGTTTTTTCATTGCCTTTCGGGTATTTCCAGTTAGTCGGTTCGTAAGCCGCGCCCGCCCATAAGGCTAACTTAGGCGTCACTTTGTATTCCACTTGAGTTCCGATGCGGTAGCCGCTGCGTAATTGCTGGGTTGTATATCCTTTATTGTTGTATTCAATGTCAGCAATGAGATAACGGAAATAAGGGGAAATACTCCAGTTTTGGTTAATGGTGACTGGTAAGCCAAGGCGAATCTGACGTTGTAAAGATTGCGTAGTGAATTCATTATCCCACGCTTTATCGCTGTAATAACTGAGTCTGGCCTTAATATCATCGGTGAGTTTGTAGCTCACGCCCACTTCTGATTCAAATTCGTAGCTGTTGGCTTCATAGAAATTGCTGTAATAGTAAAAAGCCCCCCAAAAATCAAATGTCCATCTGCTATCAAGGTAGATTGAACCTGAAGGCATTAGCCAATACAAACTATTAGATGAACGGGATTGTGTACCTGGAGTTCCATCATTTGATTCTTTGCGATAGGTAAAATTGATATCGAGATTAGAGATTTTATCCTTGATAAATTGTTTGGTTGCTCCGATTTGGGTTCGGTTACGAATGTAGGAATCGCGAGAGTTGGAAAAGTTCTTTCCGTGATTTCTTAATGATTCTCGGTGTTCTAGATCAAAAGACCACGTTGATGTTGGATTAGTTAGTGATAACTTACCAATCATGCTGGCTTTGTCATACACTTTGTTATTCTGTGAGTCTCGTTGACCTTGATACTCTTCAAGCTCAAGATACACATTGGTTTTGACTCGCCAATGGTCTTCAGTGGATTGAGAATAACTGATGGTTGGAAAAATGATTGCTGTGCTAAGAATTAAACCTGTTATAGACTTCATATTCATCCTTTATAGAATGCTTTAATTATCTAATGATTTTATTTTCAATGGGCGCACAAATTAATTATAAAAGATTGAATATGGGCTTTTGTATTGAAAGTCCAAGAGGTTAATTACAATTAATAAGGTTCATTGATATCTTGATATATTATTAGTGTGATGACTAAAATATTATTTTCTTAAATAATCGGCAAGCCGATGCAAGCAATCTAAATGAACTTCCGTGATATTGTCTATTGTTATTTTTTGATGTGATAGCTATTTAAATTAGTGGGTTAGCTAATGTGGTTGCATCTATCAGTCTGTGTTTATTCTGTTTTTTATCGTTATTTCCAATGAGAGTGAAGATAGTCTGATATTTATATTGTCACTATTTTAATGTGGAGTTAAACATTGTGATTTAATTTTCATGTCATAATTTTAAAATTATTTATAAATATTGGTTTTTATTATTTAATCTTAGGGTATTAAAAATAAAAACGCCTATTTAAATAAAATAGGCGTTTTATTAAAAATAAAACGTAATTATTTTGATTTTTTAGCTTCTGCTGCAGCTTTAACAATGACGGCGAAAGCATCTGCTTTTAAGGACGCTCCACCCACTAAAGCACCATCAATATCCGGTTGAGTGAATAACTCAGCGGCGTTGCTTGCGTTAACTGAACCGCCGTATTGAATAATGACTTGTTCAGCGATAGCAGCATCTTTCTTCGCAATGTGGCTACGAATGAATTTATGGATAGCTTGTGCTTGTGCTGGCGTTGCTGATTTGCCTGTTCCGATAGCCCAAATTGGTTCATAAGCAATAACCGCACCTTGGAATGCTTCGGCACCTAATGTGTTCAGAACAGCATCGATTTGGCGAGCACACACTTCTTCAGTTTTGCCAGCTTCATTTTCAGCTTCGCTTTCACCGATACACAGAACTGGGATTAATCCTTGCTCTTTCAGCACGGCGAATTTTTTCGCAACGAACTCATCGCTTTCTTTGTGATAAGTACGACGCTCTGAGTGACCGATGATGATGTATTTTGCACCGATGTCTTTCAGCATTTCAGCTGAAGTTTCACCAGTGAATGCGCCAGACAGGTTGACGTCAACGTTTTGTGCGCCTAATGCGATGCGGCTGCCTGCAATAGCGTGTTTAGCTTGAGTTAAGTAGATAGCGGGTGGTGCAATCGCCACGTCACAGCCATCAACGCTGCTCAGTTCATTACGCAGACCAGCAATCAGCTCATTGACCATCTGGGTGCTGCCGTTCAGTTTCCAGTTACCCATTACCAATGGATGTCGCATGTTATTTCCTCCAACCAAGAAGTTTGAATGATTAATCAATTAGTTTTTCATCACGCGATCAACGAATTACGCGCAACGAGACGTTTCTGTCGCTGTTCCTGCATTATAGGAACAATGGATAATAATAGCTTTGCTTTTCATCATGCTTATTGTCAGAGCGTGATCATCATCCATTTAGTCTATTTATTGACTTTGAAAACTTATCGTCTTCGAGTGCTTATTGCTCTAGCTTAATCGGTTCAACAGCAAAAGTAAGCACATTATTATCACTTTTTACCAAAATATACCGTAACGCACCCAATCTTGCCTCTTCAGCACGCGTTGGATTTTTATTTGCCATAAATTTGTTGAGTGCGGCTGTTAGCTCAGGGGCTTTATCCATTGAAACGTTAGGATCAAATTGGTGGATGATGGCGATAATATAACGTTCAATTAATTGTCGATTCTCTTGTGCATCCGCTTCATTGTCAGTAGGGAGCAAAGTGATCTGCAGGCTTTTAATTTTCTCGCTGCCTCGTTCAAGAACAGCGGAAGAGTATATTTGCTGATTAATGCGTGATGCGGCACGGATATAGGGTGCGGAGATATCTTGGCTAGCAATAACTTTGTATTCATGAAGATACAAGTCTTTATACGTTTGATTGAACTGATTGCGTAGCTCTGGAATAGTGAGATTAAAGGTCGGCGCATCGGGCGCTAAATAAGCCACGCTTAAGTCAGTATCGGGTAAAGTGGGTACCTTTTGAGACAGCGCCATTTGTGGAAAATAGCATACAAAAGCGGTTATGATGATGGACATGGAACGGAATATTGGTTGAGCCATTTTTTCTGCCACTTATTCTTCAGAGATTAATATTGTATCAGGATTACACACAATGACATTACTACAATGGGCTTTTTCCTTTAAAGGCAGAATTGGGCGTCGACCTTTTTGGGTAGGCATAGCCAGCTGCTTTATTCTCGTAACCCTAATTTCGTTGCTGCAAAATGCGTTTTCCATCCCTGATGCTGTCATTGTGGTGTTCTTTATTTTACTACTGTATCCCCTTGCGGCGATTTTTACCAAACGCTTACACGATAGAGGCAAACCGGGAGGTTGGTTTGCTTTGATCGTACTGGCTTTTGCACTTTATTCCATCGATGTGAGCCAATTAGCCGATATTTGGCAATGGGGAATTGGGCGCTTCCTTCCACTGTTGATTACGATGATTATGTTGATTGATTGCGGCGTTTTTGTGGGAATGGAAACTGAAAATCCCTATGGAGAAAAGACAGATAATGTGGATTACCTGTCTTAGCAGTAAAACGATTACCAATATTGTTCGCTGGTAATATGCCCCGGTTTACGGCGTAAATGTTTTATTAGCCCATGAGTGTCTTTGAGTTTATCGCGGGTATCTCTCACCATTTCAGGGTTGCCACACAGCATAATGTGGCAATTTTCTGCGTCAATTGGTAGTCCCACAAACGTCTCTAACTGATGATCTTCAATTAATGCGGGAACGCGTCCATACAGTGAGCCGGCGACTTGTTCACGACTGACTACGGTTACAATGCGTAATTTTCCTGCGAATTGTTGCTCTAATTTCTGCATTAGTGGCAGGTAACTGAGGTCTTTTTGGTAGCGGACGGCATGTAACAGGACGATTTTATCGAAGCGTTCTAACCCTTTGTTCTCTTGTAAAATGGAGAGAAATGGACCAATTGCTGTTCCTGTAGAAAGCATCCAAAGATGCCGACATTCAGGAATTTCATCTAACACAAAGAAACCCGACGCTTCATCGGTGATTTGCAGTGTATCGCCAACCTGTAGCTCAGCAAGTTTTGGACTCAATTTACCATTCGGGACGATAACAAAATAGAATTCGAGTCGGTTATCACTAGGGGCATTCACATAGGAGTAGGCGCGAGCAACACGTTCTCCATTAACTTCAAGGGCAAGCTTGGCAAATTGCCCGGCAATAAACGGCTGAATTGGGGCATCAACCACTAAACTAAATAAAGTGTCCGTCCAATATTTGGTTTCTACTACCCGACCTGTTACCCAATTTGCCATAACTGTATCCTGTTATCGAAAAAACACAGAGAAAGTGTTCAGCACAGTGAATTATTTAAGATATACATTGCTGAACTTAATAGGATTTCATACTAGATCAGTTCATTGTTTATGCTTATCGATAAAGTGTTTTAGTGGATTATTCTGCAAATGGAGGGTTTGGTAATTTTAATGTACAGTTAAGTTGACAGGGGTGGCGAATATTACTGCCAATGCATTGAAAATTAAAATGGTGTTCCAGCTCGAAAAATTCATAAATTTTGTTATCTTAATCACATAAGAACAATTTCAATTGTTTGCTAGTTATATAATTCCAATGTAACGGGCAAAACAACAAACAAAAATCTATTATTTAATCCTGAATGCAGGTGTTCGCGTTATTAAACCTTAATAATGTGGCGCTATATTGTGCTCGGGAATTGTGAATGTCTGAGAGCAAAATGAGAAAGCTTGAAAATTTTAATTTATTATTGATGTTGATTGCCCTCGCTGCGGTTGGGCAAATGACTCAAACAGTCTATGTTCCGGTTATTGCTGAAATTGCTGTTTATTTCGGTGAGCCTTCCGGTTCTGTGCAACGCGTTATGGCGGCGTATCTGTTTTCTTACGGTTTTTCGCAATTATTATACGGTCCTTTGTCTGACCAAATTGGTCGCCGTCCTGTGATTTTAGCGGGTTTATCCATCTTCTTAGTATCAACGGTTGTCGCCATTTTCGCGCCAACGTTAACCGTATTAACGATCGCGAGCGGTTTGCAGGGATTAGGAACCGGTGTTGCTGGTGTGATGGTAAGAACCATGCCTCGTGACTTGTATAAAGGCACAGCGTTACGTTATGCCAACAGTTTGCTAAATATGGGGGTATTAGTTAGCCCGCTGTTAGCGCCGATGTTTGGTGGGGTATTGGCCTATTTCTTTGGCTGGCATGCCTGCTATATTTTCTTATTCTTACTGGGCGGTGGGGTATTGCTAAGCATGTATCGCTGGATGCCAGAAACCCGTCCAATCTCGCCAGAAAAGCATAATTTAGTGGCATCATACCGTGAATTATTGTCTAACGGTTCGTTCCTTTCTTACTTAACGATGTTGATTGGTGCATTAGCTGGGATCGCCGTTTTTGAAGCATGTAGCGGTGTATTGATGGGCGGAGTGTTAGGGCTTAGCAGTATCACGGTCAGTATTCTGTTTATTCTGCCTATTCCCGCGGCATTCTTTGGCGCTTGGTATGCAGGGCGTGAAGGTAAGAGTTTCTCGGCACTTATGTGGCAGTCTGTGCTAATTTGCTTAGCTGCAGGGGTTATGATGTGGGTTCCTGGTTGGTTCGGCATCATGAATACATGGACACTACTTGTTCCCGCTTCTATTTTCTTTTTCGGTGCAGGCATGTTATTCCCATTGGCGACAACGGGCGCAATGGAGCCATTCCCCTATTTAGCCGGTGCGGCAGGAGCATTGGTGGGCGGACTACAAAATGTGGGCTCTGGTGTGGCGACATGGGTGTCAGCGTTGATGCCACAAAATGGACAATTCAGCCTTGGTCTACTGATGTTTTTGATGTCAATGCTGGTGGTATTGTGCTGGCTGCCGTTAGCTCGCCGTATGAACCACACTGAGCGAATGGTTTAACCTAAGACTTTCGTTTAAGAATCTAAAATAAGGGGGCAATTAAGCCCCCTTATTTTTATCTTTATGCGGCTAATGGTACGAAATGCATGGCTTCAACCCATTGAGAAGCTTGTTGTTGTGCACTGATTGTGTTCTCTTTCATTCCCGCCATGTGTGAAATGAGTGAGTTAAATTCCACAGGGCGGTCATAGTGTAACCATTCGCGATTTTCAGCAAGCGCATATTCATTTTGTTGGATAAGTATAGTGCTGGCGGCGGCGTCATCTTGTAAATGTGAGTCAATATGGACTTTGATACCCGCAATATTTAAGTTAGGGGTACTATCTATGGTGCCTTTGACGATCAACGTATCGTCTTGCACTGAAAGGTACCACGTTTCCAGAGGCGCATATTCTTGAAGCTCATCTCGCTCATCATAAACCAGTAGTGTGACCCAATAGTTGGTGTCGCTGTTAGTCTGTATACCTAATTGTTTAATATCGATCCGCTGATTGAGTTGAACATCAGAAAGCAGTCGAACGTCGGATACAACATGGGTTTCTGATGCAGATTGGCTATCGGAATATAAATTCAGATGGTTGAGGGGTGTAAACTTTGCCTCAGTATTTACTTGATGCTGATTGCAGGGCATTTTTAATGAAAAATATTGCTGATTAAGCCGCCCATTTTCAACCCACGTCGCACACAAAGCTTGGTTGTCTCCATCGTATGCCCAAAATAATTTACTGCCTCGCCAGTAATTATCCATCTGCAATTCATTTGGTACTGCTTTACCATTACCGTGAATAAATAGGCGATTCGCTAATGATTCCGGATTTTTGTAGTGATAGAGCGTTGTATCATCTTGATCTTTTATAATTTCTAAACTGACTAACTCGCCTTTATTTGCAATATTCACATTGAGTTCATTTCCACCTAGGGAAATAGGCATTGTTTCCGTGAGTAATCCATTTTGAGTTGCATAGGTGATTTTTAAATGATGATTGGCATCAAGATATTCTTTGGATATTAAATGCCCTAGTGTTTGTGTGACGGTGAGCTGGCTATAAGGATGGAGTGAGCCATCAGCGAGAGATAAAAAAGAACCATTCAGTTGATAAACGGGCAGATATTCACGGGGTATTTCTTGCTCATCTATTCGAGCTAAAAACTGTTGAGCTCGATATGCTAAATAGTCGGCATGAGATAAGAAGGCATCATATTGTTCAGTGAAATGTGCATAGTCTCGAGGGTACATAGCAGGCATGATTTCACTATTTTGATCTTTATCGAAATAGGTCGTGTATTGTTGGCGATATTGGTCGAAGGCGATAGTTTCTCCATGACTTTCGGCTGCATAAGGATAATGTGAGCCTGTGGTGTGACCCAAACTTAGTCCATGCCCGAATGTTTCATGCCAGAGAATACTGGATTTAGTGATCCCGCCACCAAAATGATGAGTTGCTAGTCCAATCACCCCCGAGGACCCTCCACTCATTGGTAACCGATTGATAGAGGAATAAAAAAATTCTGAATATAGCTTGGTTCGACGAGCTGCTTTTTGGCTATCTTGATAGGCCCACCCAATTTGAGATCTAGAGGGTTCTTCAATGGTTTTTGGGGCATCGTATAGCAGATGAATCAAGTTGTTATCATCAGTATAAGCGTTTCCCTCTTTAATAAGGTAAGGGAATAAGCTCGGTTGTTTCGCCAGTGATGGGTAACTAAACAGTGAAAATTGATGAGTAGGCAGCTTTGCCGCAGCTTCTAGCCCCCAGCTTAAAGGTGAATAGGCATAACTGCCATGACCTGGTTGATATAAGCTTTTATTAGTTACATGAGCAATGATGGGTGTGACATGTTTAACGGGGGGAGAAAACCAACCTTCAGCATCAGTATAAGGTTGAATTATTGGTGTATCACCCGCCATGATTTGTATTTGGATCTCTGGTTGTATCCATTTCCCTCTAATCGGTGCAGTGTAGCTATTACGATGTAGATCTTGAGCTTCTATGCTGGGACTTTTGGGTCTTTCATCAATGTTTGTCGGCAGTTTTTGGGGACCAGTCAAAATAACTCGTTCGAGTTCTATTCCTGATTTATTACGAATAATAGCGACAATATCAGGTGCATTTTCGGCAGATGGGCTAATGAGGTCAACTTTTAATAATGCCCTGCGGTTGGCTGTCAATGTGAAATGGGGAGAATTAGGTGCAAGTAAGTGCGTTTGTGCCATTTGAACGTTTAATACTTGCATGTCGGCGGGAGTTTTGTCGTCTCGTAATTCAGGTTGATGATAGATTGGGTCAGGAAGGGTAAAAGTTCTTTGACCGGGGATGGAGACATCTGGCGCGCTTTCAGACTGTAATTGAATCGATATTGGGGCTGATACCGAACCGTCCTCCATAACCGCAGAAACATCAAATTGGTCATGTCCTTGGAAGTGGCGCTGTTCATCAGGACGATATACCCACTCG
This sequence comes from Providencia sp. PROV033, assembly GCF_028484855.1. Classification (NCBI taxonomy): domain Bacteria; kingdom Pseudomonadati; phylum Pseudomonadota; class Gammaproteobacteria; order Enterobacterales; family Morganellaceae; genus Providencia; species Providencia sp. PROV033. The sequence goes on from NZ_JAMPSW010000022.1 coordinate 20,421, forward strand.
CCTGTTTGGCTATTGAGTTCTACTTTGCCAAACAGCGGAGATTCAATGAGTTGAAAGTAGGCAATATCTTCGTGTGTTGGAAGCCTACCTGAAATAGCGCCAATGATGAGTTGATTAGCGTTTCCATTTGGGTTTTCAACGATGAGAATTGGGTGCTTTTGGCTGTCTTTGAACAGAAACTGAGAAATTATCATACCTTTACACTCTAGCCGTAATTGTCCTTGAGAGTATTGAAGGGTGACAGGGGGTAATTCGTTGGCAACCAGTTGCTGGTTAACTTCAGTTTCTATTTTGATGGCTAGCTCATGCCAAGAGTCAGATTCGGATAGCGTAATATCATCGAGCCTAAGGGCTATATTTTGGCGTGAACTATTGATAACCAAAGTGAAATAGTGGCTATTTTTTAGAATGTCATCTGTTAATGCTAGCGAATTTATCGATGTAGCAGGTAAAACCAACGTTTGTTGAAAACCATACGGGTTGAAAGTGGTTTGCTGGGGAGTTTTTTGGGTTATTGGCGGCGATTCAGGTTGGTTATTCGGAATATGGTTTGTGGGTACATAATGAAATGCCGTATCTGGGATCGCATGGATGGATTCACTGTCAGAAAATCCCCATCCTAAACGGATTTTGGGGGCTGTCCCCTGCGTTTTTGTTGTGATTTTAATGGGGATATGTTGGTTTTTATTCACTCTACTTAGGTAAACTTCACCGAATTCATTATGCTCGGCAATTATCTGAGTATTTGATCCAACTTCGAGAATGAGTTCTTCTGAATGGTACTGGGTATCAACATAAATACGAACATCGTCAAATTGCGTCGGTGTTATAACACCTTCATAAATCCATACCGTAGTGTCTGTGTTATCGGCTAATTCGCTATCATAGAAACTCAAATTTGTAATTGTGCAGTTGCTGCTTTCGACTCGTTTTTCTGGTTGGTAAGAGGTCACGAGAAGACCTGCAGATTTTTGCGTTGGCTGAATAGCCTGTGCTTCTTCATGGACATCAATGGGGGTTAATTCATTAAGTAATTGCTGAATGGGTAAGGATATTTCGTTTTCATTATTTTCAATGAGAATGACACTTCCTCCCGTTAGCTCCAGCCAATGTTTGATTAATTCAACTTGTAAGTCGTTTGCATCAGTGGCGAGTATGACAGTATTGTAATTACGATGCCATTGCCCGCTAGGTAAGAGTAAATCGACCAATTGAGCTTGGGAGCGAGGTTCACCATCACGCCATTGGTGAGGGGAATTAAAGCTGTCAATCCATAAACTATGTTGGGGGTGAAATTCAAAGCCTGAGAATTCACTAGAGTCTACCGTACTTAATACGTAACTTGTGCGTTGTTCTCCCGGTAAACGGGGTTTATCGAGTAGCCAATTTGTGAGTGCAAATGCGTTCTGTCCGGCGAGATCTTGTTGTGGTGAGTTTTTTAAGCCGTCAAGATAAAAACTGTCTGTATGAATTTTCGCGACCCGACCTCGGTTTTTATAGAGACCTAATTGTATCTCTCCTTGCAGTATATCTTGATATATGAGTTGTACAGCATGTTGGTTTGAGCGACTAAAAATGCCTTTTTTTTGGTTATCCATAACCTGATCTCCTGAAATAAAAGATAAACACTGTTATTGCAGGAAACGATTTTAAATAAGCGAGTCGGTTCTTTCTAATTTATTATTAGTCTAGGTAACCATGATTGTATTTACTAGTTAACTATTTGTTTGCTAATTATAAATTAGTAATTTATTTCTGTAGTGGGAAATAAAAAAGCAGTGCCGAAGCACTGCTTTGATAGATAAAGAGAAATAATACTACGCGCGGTCTTCCCACTCTTGGGCGCGAGCAACGGCTTTTTTCCAGCCTTCGTATTTATAATTACGTTCTGTGGTTTCGATGCCAGGTTTAAAGACTTTCTCAATCGTGGCTTTACTTTGCAGCTCATCCAGACTTTCCCAGAATCCAACAGCAATACCGGCTAAATAAGCCGCACCCAACGCAGTACTTTCACGTACAGCGGGACGCTCGACGGATGTACCGAGAATGTCAGATTGGAATTGCATCAGGAAGTTATTGGCAACCGCGCCACCATCTACACGCAGCGCTTTTAGGCGTTCACCCGAGTCGGCTTGCATTGCATCAAGGACATCGCGAGTTTGGTATGCGATAGACTCCAGTGTGGCACGGATAATATGGTTGCGGTTTGCACCACGTGTTAAGCCAAAGATAGCACCACGAGCATAAGGGTCCCAGTAAGGGGCGCCTAATCCAGTAAATGCAGGGACAACATAGACACCATTACTGTCTTTGACTTTGGTTGCGAAATACTCTGAATCTGTTGCTTCATCAATGAGTTTCAGCTCATCACGTAGCCATTGAATGGATGCCCCGCCAACAAACACCGCACCTTCAAGGGCATAGCTAACTTCCCCTTTAGGACCGCAAGCAATAGTCGTTAATAGACCATGATTGGAGCGAACCGCCGTATTGCCAGTGTTCATTAATAAGAAACAGCCCGTTCCGTAGGTATTTTTCGCCATCCCTGATTTCACACATAATTGACCGTACAGCGCGGCTTGCTGGTCACCTGCAATGCCTGAAATTGGAATACGAGTCCCGCCTTTACCGCCGATGTTGGTTTGACCGTACACTTCGGAAGATGGGCGAACTTCTGGCAACATATTACGAGGAATATTCAGTGCGTTAAGGATTTTATCATCCCACTCTAAATTACGAATGTTGAATAACATAGTACGGGAAGCGTTGGTGTAGTCAGTCACATGTACTCGACCTTGGGTCATTTTCCATACTAACCAAGTATCAACAGTACCGAACAATAATTCACCTTTTTCTGCGCGTTCACGAGCACCTTCGACATTATCGAGGATCCACTTCACTTTTGTACCGGAGAAATAAGGGTCAACGACTAAGCCTGTGTTTTGACGAATATACTCTTCGAGTTCTTTATCGTTGGTTTTTAAGTGGGTACAGAAATCCGCAGTACGGCGACACTGCCAAACAATCGCATTATAGACTGGCTTACCAGTTGCTTTCTCCCAAACGATAGTTGTTTCACGCTGGTTAGTAATCCCGATACTGGCGACTTCATCCGTGCGAATATCTGCTTTGGCAAGGACTTCAATCAACGTAGAACTTTGTGTTGCCCAAATTTCCATTGGGTCATGTTCTACCCAGCCTGGTTTTGGGTAAATTTGCGTGAATTCGCGCTGAGAAATGCTAACGATGTTTGCATCGTGGTCGAGAACGACAGCTCGCGAACTGGTTGTGCCTTGATCAAGGGCGACAATATATTTTTTAACGATATTGGTTTCTGTTGTCATAATTTAAACCTGTTCAGCAATGGTTAAACATTGTTTGGGAATAAGAAGCGGTATTAAGAGGTTTTTTTCTCTTCTTCATCAGACTCACATGTCATGCAAGGTAGATGGCGACCAATTAATTTACGGTAACCGAATGCCCCTAGCAGACCACCAACAATCGGTGCAGTCAATGGGACAAGGAAATAAGGAATATCACGTCCGCCTGTTAGCGCAATATCACCCCATCCCGCTAAATAAGCCACGACTTTTGGACCAAAGTCACGGGCTGGGTTTAAGGCGAATCCAGTCAGTGGACCAAAAGAGCCACCGATAACAGCAATTAAGATACCAATGAGTAATGGTGCGAGTGGACCTTTAGGTACACCGTTACCATCATCGGTTAAACCTAAAATTAAGCAGACTAAAATGGCTGCAATCACGACTTCAATAAAGAAAGCATGGAGCACGCTGATTTGTGGGGCAGGGTATGTGGAGAAGACACCTGCGGTAAATAAACTTTCTTGTGTACCACGGACAATATGGTGAACTTGCTCGTAATCGAAAAAAACAGGGGAGTACATCGAATACACTAAGGCGGCGGCACAGAAACCCCCTAGCATTTGAGCGATAATGTAAGGAACAACTTTTCGCTTATCAAAACAAGCAAATAGCCATAATGCCAATGTGACGGCTGGGTTTAAGTGGGCACCAGAAATTCCCGCAGTCAGGTAAACGGCAAGTGCAACACCGAAGCCCCAAATCACACTAATTTCCCAAAGACCTAATTGAGCACCTGCAATACGTACTGCTGCGACACATCCTAGACCAAAAAAAACCAACAGAGCAGTACCCAAAAATTCCGATATACACTGACCCGTCAGTGTTGAAGGCGTTATTTTGCTCATAAATGTTCATCCTGCAATAGTTGTTAAGATAGGCGTTTTGCACGAGTATAATTTTCGTTACAAAAATTTATTCTGTTAATTTAGCGGGAAAAAAGATAATCGAATATTGCTGTTTGTAAAAACTGTGTGTCAAATCACCAAAAAACGAAAACAAACAATCATTTTTAAGGTCGAATTCAAACATTTGAATAGTCACTCTCTCAACAATTAAAAGAATAATGTTTGTAATCAAGTGTAAGTCACTGGACAGAGAGGATCATGCTACTTACAATCGGGGGAAAGCGCTCATAAGGGAGATCAGAACATGTCATTTGAAGTATTTGAGAAACTAGAATCTAAAGTTCAACAAGCCATTGATACCATCGCATTATTACAAATGGAAATTGATGAACTAAAAGAACAAAACGGTGCATTAAACCAAGAGTTGCAAGCGACTAAGTCAGGTACTGAGTCTTTGGTTCGTGAGAATGAACAACTGAAGCAAGAGCAGGCAACTTGGCAGGAGCGTTTACGTACTCTTCTTGGCAAGATGGAAGAAGTCTAATTCCCTTCATACTTCAAGCCACAGGGGTGTTGGCTTCGTTTGGATACCCGAATCACATACTTGTGTATGCTCATCGGGATATCCTCCACTCGCCGCCTACCTGTGACTCGAATTATTTTGGGAATGCAGAGGAGTGTTTTCTGAAAGATGTAAAAAGTAGTAGAAAAACAGAAAGCGGAAAACAGAAAAGAAAAAGGCAGATAGTGATATCTGCCTTTTTTTGGAATTTGGTGGGGATTATTCGTCGATGGCTTCGTCGAAATCGTCGTTGGCTGCTTGGGTCAGTGGTTCTTCGGATAAGATCATGCCCGTGTTATCGGCATACAGATAATCGCCAGAGAAGAACGTTACACCGCCAAAATTGACACGGATATCGCTTTCGCCAACCCCTTCATCAGGGCAGCCCGCAGGAATTGCTGCAACGGCTTGAATGCCGAGGTCTAACTCCATTAATGCATCGACTTGACGGACGGCACCGTAAACAACAATACCTTCCCAGCCATTGTCTACCGCGAGTCGAGCGAGTTCAGCATCAATCAGCGCTTTACGCACTGAGCCTCCGCCATCAACAAGCAAGATGCGACCATGGCCGTCTTCTTCCAGCAAATCATACAGAATGCCATTATCTTCAAAGCATTTTACTGTAATGATTTGACCGCCAAATGAAGTACGTCCACCAAAGTTGGAGAATAAAGGTTCTACTACATTAACGCTTTCTTGGTAGATGTCGCAGAGTTCGGAAGTATCATATTTCATAGGATTTAGGTCTTTTTTGCTGCAAGAGGATGGTCAGTATATCCCTTTTCGTTACTGATTGGCAAAATTCCCGCCAAAAAATAGGCGGGAAAAGTCAAAAAAACAGCAAATAATTAAGACTATTTGCTCAGAATAACGCCAAGGGAGAATAAAACGTTGGTTACTAACGCGGTTTTTACCATGTTTTCTAACATTGGGCGCATTCCTTCAGGGGTAGGATCAGCAAGGACTTTACGAACATGGTTCATTAGCATCGGTACTGCCAGTAAAAATAGCCAACCAGCCCAACCCGTTAAGTAGATTAAATTAAAAAAGACCAAACATAAGATTGAGACGATGATAAGGATCGCGTGGTATATGCGGGCACCTTGTGGACCTAAACGCACGGCTAACGTGTTTTTACCCGCTTTAACATCGTTCTCGATATCACGCATATTATTGATATTTAATACTGCAACCGACAGTAATCCACAGGCAGTAGCTGGCAGAATAGTGATGACATTAAAGCTGTTGGCTTGCAGGTAAAATGTGCCAATCACACTTAACCAACCAAAGAAAATCAGAACGGAAATATCACCCAGACCAAGATAGCCGTAGGGTTTTTTACCGACGGTATAGGTAATTGCGGCGACAATTGCGACTAACCCTAAGCCAAGAAATCCGATAGCATCTTCCGGCTTTTCGCACGCGACAATAATCAGTAATAGACCAGAAAGGCAAGCCGCGAAGATATTGAGCTTCAGGGCTTTTTTCATATCTTCTTTGGTGATAATCCCTTTTTGCATACCTCGCAAGGGACCAATACGTTCAGCGGTATCTGAGCCTTTGACGGCGTCACCATAATCATTTGCGAGGTTTGATAAAATTTGCAATAAGCCTGCTGTAATGATTGAAAGCAGAGCCACTGGCCACTTAAAGTTGCCAGTAAAATAGGTCAATGCAGAGCCTGTCACGATGGCAATCACCCCTAATGGCAGGGTTTTTGGTCGTAAACTTTCTAGCCAAGCTTGTTTGCGGCTGATTGAAGATGAGTTCATGTAATTTATTCACCGTACTCGGATATTTCAATGGGTAACGTGGCTTGTTGCTGAGTGACCATTTGAATTATTGAGAGTAAATGTTTTTATTAAGTTGGGTTCAATATGTCAAAAGTGCAGCATTTTAGCTGCACTTTGTAAGGATACATGAAAACCTGATAATTAATAAGATTATAAAATAAATCTACTCAGATCTTCATCCGCAACGAGTTCGTCTAAGTGTTGACGGACATACTCAGCATCAATCGTAATGCTTTGTCCATCACGCTCACTTGCATCGAAAGAGATATCTTCCATCAGACGTTCTAGTACGGTATGTAAGCGACGAGCACCGATATTTTCAGTTGATTCATTCACTTGCCATGCAGATTCTGCAATTTTGCGAATCCCATCAGCGGTAAATTCAATACTAACACCTTCGGTTGCCATCAGCGCTTTGTACTGTTCAGTCAATGATGCATTCGGTTCAGTTAGGATGCGCTCGAAATCTTCCGTCGTTAGTGCTTCTAGTTCAACGCGAATCGGCAGACGACCTTGCAGTTCAGGGATCAAGTCTGATGGGCTAGAGACTTGGAATGCACCAGACGCGATAAATAGGATGTGGTCAGTTTTAACCATACCGTGTTTGGTTGAGATGGTGCAGCCTTCGATTAGTGGTAGTAGGTCACGCTGAACCCCTTCGCGGGAAACATCTGGACCAGAACTTTGACCGCCGCGTTTACAGATTTTGTCGAATTCATCAATAAACACGATACCATTTTGCTCAACGGCTTCAATCGCTTGTTCTTTTAGTTCTTCTGGGTTAACCAGTTTTGCAGCTTCTTCTTCCACCAGCAGTTTGAAAGCTTCTTTGATTTTCATCTTACGAGGCTTCTGTTTTTGACCTGCTAGGTTCTGGAACATAGATTGCAGTTGGTTGGTCATCTCTTCCATGCCCGGAGGAGCCATGATTTCAACGCCCATAGGTGCCGCAGAGACTTCAATTTCAATTTCTTTATCGTCTAGCTGACCTTCACGTAATTTCTTACGGAATGCTTGGCGTGCTGGTGATTGTTCATCAACCGGCTCTGCTTGCCCCCAGTTATTTTTTGCTGGTGGGATTAAGACATCAAGAATACGTTCTTCCGCCATTTCTTCTGCGCGGTAACGGTTTTTCTCGATAGATTGTAAGCGCACCATTTTTACTGCGGAATCAGTAAGATCGCGGATGATGGAGTCAACTTCTTTACCAACATAACCCACTTCGGTGAATTTAGTTGCTTCAACTTTGATGAATGGCGCATTGGCTAGTTTCGCTAAGCGGCGCGCGATTTCGGTTTTACCTACCCCAGTAGGACCAATCATCAGAATATTTTTTGGGGTCACTTCATGGCGTAGATGCTCATTTAATTGCATACGGCGCCAGCGGTTACGCAGGGCGATAGCAACAGAGCGTTTAGCTTTATGTTGGCCAATAATATGGTTGTCGAGTTCGCTGACAATTTCGCGTGGAGTCATTTCGGACATGCTAGCAATCCTTATGATTTTGAAGAAATTTCTTCAAAGTTGACATTATGGTTGGTGTAAATACAGATATCTCCCGCAATCGCGAGGGCTTTTTCTGCGATTTCGCGGGCGCTTAAATCTGTATTTTCGAGTAAGGCGCGTGCAGCTGATTGTGCGTATGGACCACCGGATCCAATAGCAATTAGGTCATTTTCAGGCTGAACAACGTCACCATTACCCGTAATAATTAATGAAGTGTGTTCATCTGCGACGGCAAGCAGCGCTTCAAGTTTGCGAAGCATACGGTCGGTACGCCAATCTTTGGCTAATTCCACCGCCGCTTTAGTGAGATGTCCTTGATGGAGTTCAAGCTTACGTTCGAACAGTTCAAAGAGAGTGAATGCATCTGCGGTGCCACCGGCAAATCCTGCAATGACTTTGTCGTTATATAAACGGCGCACTTTGCGGACATTGCCTTTCATGACGGTGTTACCCATCGTCGCCTGTCCATCACCACCGATTACAACTTGGCCATTACGGCGAACACTTACGATTGTTGTCATGAGTTAGCCCCTGGTTTTTGTTACAAAAAGAATGCAGTTGATTTCGTTTTTTGATAGATAAATTTCAAGTGATAGTGAGTTATTCACTATCACTTGAAAGAGATTTAGCTCAAAAATAACTGCTTACGAGTACGTTAAAACAGTAGATGGGGGAGGTGAGGGGATTTTTCAACCCCCAGAAGCGCGAAGAATGCAACCACTCACGCCAACACCTGCCGCGCGGTCGCGCATGCTTTCGGCGGTGGACTTAGAATAAGGTCCTAACATGATGCGATGCCAGCCACCACCAGTGGTGACGCGGCTTTCAATTCCAGCAAAGGCAAGGGTTGCACGTACAGATTCTGCTTGCTCAGCCGTTTTGAATGAACCACATTGCACGATCATATTCTGCATTTTATTCACAGGGGTCGTTTCGGGCTTAGGCTCGGATTTAGGTTCGGGTTTTATTGCCGCTTGAGCCTGCTGAACTGGTGCGGCTGGGCGTGTCTCCGGTTTTGGTTCAACCACAGAAGGTTTACGCTGCGTCGGTGTTTCAATTGATTTTACCGGTTCGTTGATGACCACTTGTGAGCGCGGAACAGGTTTACCATTAAATGGAACCTCTTGCAGATTCGTCACTGGCTGGCGACGATCGGAGTCCATTTGCTCTAATAATTGGCGCTGTTCGGTGGTGAGATCAGACTGACGAATATTACCACTATTCGTGTTTGGTTGTGCCGGCGAAGTATAATCTTGCCAAGGCTCCTCGAGCTCTCTTTTATAGCGCCAAGGTTCTTCAGGTTTAGGTGGCAGCGTGCTACCCGGTTTTGCAGCTTGAGTTGGGAGATTCGCTTGAGGAGCGTCTTTTTTATTGTGAGTAATAAAGAATAGCCCTCCTACGAATAAGACGACAATAGCAACCGCCACAAGTAACGTGGTTAATGGTAGCCCTTGGGCTTTCTTCGATTTGCCTTTGCTTTTTTTGCGAGCGGACGACCGTCCTCGAGCTACATAATCTTTTTGTGCCACGCTATTAATTCACTAGTTGTCAGTTGTAAATCGTTATTTTAGGCATATGTTACTTAACCTTAACGATTTTGCCTAGCATTTAGGCGCTTTTGTACTCTCTCTAACGATTAAATCAGAATCTAGGAGACGAGAACCTGGGGTGACACTATTTCCTTGTAGCTGTTCTAGCAGCAATAGCATCGCATGGCGACCAATTTCCCTACGAGGGTGATTGATTGTCGTCAGTGCGGGTAACGTATATTTTGCTTGCTCAAGGTTATCAAAACCGATAAACGAGATATCCTCTGGAATTTTTAGACCCATTTTTTTCGCTTGCCACATGGCTCCGAATGCCATGATATCAGTATGGCAAAAAACAGCGGTTGGTGGTTCGGGCAGTGAAAGCAATGTTTTTAATGCTTCGGCGCCGCTTTCATGGGAAAAATCGCCGCGCACAATATAGTTTTCTCTAAGCCCTTCACCAGTACGTAGCATCGCTTTTTTGTACCCTTCTAAGCGATATTGGCTATGGGGCATCTCTTCAGGACCCGCAATGCACGCAATGCGTTTATGCCCTTGCTTTAATAGGTAGTGGGTAGCATTGAAAGACGCCGTGAGGTTATCAATATGCACGGTGGGAAGTTTTAACTCTGGGGCAAATTCGTTCGCCATAACAATTGGTGGTAGGTTTTTTTGCTCTTCTGTTGACACATCAAACGGTAAGTTAGAGCCAAGCAATACCATGCCATCAATTTGCTTAGTGATGATAAGGTTGATAAAGGCATTTTCTTGTTTTTGTTGATGTTTACAATCACCAATGAGCACGAAGTAACCTTCGTGGGCGGCGATTTCTTCAATACCACAGATCACATCACTGAAGAAAGGATCGCTAATGTCTGGGACGATCGCCAGAATGGTTTTGGATTCATTGCGTTTATAGCTGCGGGCGAGGTTATGGGGATAATAACCCACGTCTAAGACAGCTTGCTCAACTTTTTGACGTGTTTGTAGGGAGACTTTTTCAGGATTCATCAACGTCCGAGAAACTGTCGCGGTTGATACTCCTGCTGCGCTAGCGACATCTTTCATGGTCGCCGTATTATTGTGCTTTTTACTTTCCACAACGCCTTCCTTTGTCTAGTTAATCGATTGCTTTTTTTGAATGGCGCAAACACGTCATTTAGCTAATTAAAAGACATTCTAATGAGTTTCACAATAATATCTGTTACCTAGTTTACATAAAAAGTGTGACTTGCATCATTTTTTAGAGCTGCCTCGCAAATTTAAAAAATAGTTATAGTGATAATCACTTAATCCAAATTCTGAATGCATGAGATTATAGCGAAAAAGAATGTTTAGTGATGATTGTCAGCGAGTTACATTACTCAAAACTCAGGTAAATAGCATGATTAACCGTCAGTAGGGTCCACATCAATATTCCATTTCACTTTGCGACTTTCCGGCTGTTTTAGTAACTCAGGCAATAGTTGCGCCATAAATTGTTGAAGATAAGCGCGTGATGGATGCTGTAGTAGCAGCTGCCAACGAAAACGTCCGCCGCGTTTTGCCTGAATGGAGGGCGCTGGACCTAAAATCCATAATCGGGAGTCGCTTTGCGGGTGCTGACTAATATAGTGGCGGACATTTTGTAAAAACTGTCTCGCATCCTGATTATTATGATCTTCAGAACGGATCAAAATATGGCTGGTGAATGGGGGCAACATGGCGACTCGACGCTCTTCGAGCGCTTCTGCGGAGAAGGCGTCATAACCACTTTCTAGCAAAGTCAGTAGAAGAGGGTGTTCGGGATGATGGGTCTGTAAGAAGACTTCCCCTTGTTTGCCTGCTCGCCCTGCTCGCCCCGACACTTGCACGTACAATTGTGCGAAGCGTTCTGCGGCTCTGAAATCACTTGAAAATAGTGCACCGTCAACATCCAGCAGCGCCACGAGGGTGACATCCGGAAAATGGTGTCCCTTTGCTAACATTTGTGTGCCGATCAGAATGCGTGCACCGCCTTCATGCACCGCGTTTAAATGTTGCTCTAATTCCCCTTTACGGCTTGTGGTATCACGGTCGATACGAGTCACGGGTACATCTGGGAATAATTCCGAAATACCTTCTTCCAACTGTTCCGTTCCCATACCAACAGGGACTAAGTGGGTTGAACCGCATTGCGGACATTGACGTGGAACAGGTCGCTGGCTATCGCAGTGATGGCAGCGTAACTGATGAAAATTTTGGTGAAGGGTGTAGTAGTGATCGCAACGCTGGCATTCTGCTATCCAGCCACACTCATGACAGATAAGGGCGGGTGAATAACCTCGTCGATTTAGAAATAAAATGACCTGATTATTTTGTGAGAGATGATTTTTAATGTGTTGAATCAGTAAATGGGATAACCCAAACTTGAGGGGTTGACCTTTTAAGTCAATTAAATGCTGCTCTGCCGGACGCGCGTTACCGGCTCGAATCGTCAAATTTAATTGCCGATACTTATTTTGCTGGACGTTACTCAAGGTCTCTAACGACGGCGTTGCGGTTCCCATGATGATGGGAATATTTTCTTTTTTGGCGCGAAATACGGCTAAATCACGGGCATGATAACGCCAGCCATCTTGTTGCTTATAAGAACTGTCATGCTCTTCATCGATAATAATGATGCCCAGATGGGCAAAGGGTGTGAACAGTGCGGAGCGCGTTCCAATAATAATGCCATTAGACCCTTGTTTAGCTCGTAACCAAACAGCTAGGCGCTCACTATCATTCAGTGCGGAGTGCAGCACATCAACAGGTACATTAAAACGTTCTCGAAATCGATTAATGGTTTGTGGCGTTAGCCCAATTTCGGGTACTAGAACCAGTGCTTGCTTACCTTGAGCTAGAATATTTTCCAAGACGCTCAGGTACACCTCGGTTTTTCCTGAACCCGTGATCCCTGCTAATAGCCAAGGTGAAAAATGATTATCTTCTGCACGGATAGCACCTACGGCGGTGGCTTGTTCGCTATTGAGTCGTAAACGTTCGCCACTCACTGCAAATTGAGACTGCCACTTTTCAGCAACAGGTTGAACGGGATGTAATTCAGCGTACTGTTTTTTCTTTAGTGCCTGTAAGGCACTTTCACTGATCTCTAATTCCCCAACTTGATGACGATAAATAGGGCGGCGACGTAATAATGCTAAAGCTTGTTGCTGTTTTGGGGATCGCTTTAGTTCATTAAGATCCGCAGCGTTGCCTTCTTCAGTGACTTGCCATTGCCAAATTGGCGTAAATTCGGCTGGTTTCCCTTGGCGTAGTAAGGTTGGCATCGCATGGAATAGCACTTCGCCAATAGGATAATGGTAGTATTGAGACGACCACAATAAAAGCTGCCAGAGATCATCTGGAAACAGAGTTTGTGAATCCAAAACCAGTTCCACGGTTTTTAATTGGTCTTCGGGAAACTCGCTTTTATCGCTCAGATTGACCACCACACCAAGGGCTTGGCGCTTACCAAAAGGGACCATGACTCGTCCACCAATGACGGGGATAGGCATATTTGAGCCCAAGAGATAATCAAATGTGCGATTTAAAGGAACAGGTAACGCCACCTGAACGACGATCATAGCTGGATTTCCGTCCGTTTTTTGTACAAAAATATGAAGGTATTCTGTTAGAGTAACATAAAAAGCACGCTATTTTCATTGCGTGATAAACAGATTTTCTGTATGATCCGCCGCCTTTGGTATCAATTAATTTTGTTTTGCCAATAAACTAAATTTAATCAACACGACGTGTGGTGTCCGGCGTTAGGGCTGGAATGGCGACACGGCCTTATTAGAGGTTCTCCCATGAAAAAAGGTATTCACCCGAAATACGAAGAAGTTACTGCAACTTGTTCTTGCGGCAACGTAATGAAAATTAACTCAACAGCTGGTCACTCTCTGAACCTGGACGTTTGTGGTAACTGCCACCCGTTCTATACTGGTAAACAACGTGATGTTGCTACTGGTGGTCGTGTTGATCGCTTCAACCAGCGTTTCAGCATCCCAGGTTCTAAAAAGTAATCGAACCTGTCACGTTGAAGTTGATTTAACGTATTCAGTAAAAAAAACCTGTTCATTGAACAGGTTTTTTTATTGCTTAAAACTAGCGTATATCTTGATGTTAGAATCGGTAAACAACACCAAACATAAAATCGTGGCTGGCTAGGTTTATGGTTGAGGTGTCCGTGGCATCTTTGTCGAAAGAATTTGGCATGGATATTTTATATTTACCGGCTTCGGTAAATCGATAGCCCAAGTCAAATGAGAGGTTGTCACTGAAAGCATATCGACCGCCCATTCCTAAGCTCCAAGCTAATTTATTAATCCTCTCAGATCTTGATTGGTTAGAATTTTGTTTGAGGCCAAAAATTTCAAACTCAGAGTGTTGTGTATTCTCATAGCGAGTACTGGCTAGTCCAAGTCCAAAGGAAATATAAGGCATAAATGCGGTTTGGTTTTTCATATCATAATAACCATTTAGCATTAGTGTGGTCAGTGTGGCTTCGTTTTTCATATCCGCGGAACTATTTGGAACGGTGGAAAGTGCATTAAGGCTGTGCGTATCGCTAACTTTCCCTCGCATACCCACTTCTAGCTCAGTGCGTATAGGTACTGAAAATTGGTCATAAAAATCATAGCCAATACCGATAAAATTACCAAAAGCAGGGTGACTTTTATCATTAAATTTTAAGGCTCTGAAATCAGATTTTTTTTCATTACTGTATTCGAATTTAGAATCATACATATTCAATACCGATACACCAATTTTACTTGATATATAAACACCATTATGACTGGATGCTATTGCTAAATTAGCAAACAACAAGCAACTCAAAGCTAAAAGTAAATTTTTCATTATTATGCCCTTATCCATGAGTGAATGACACCTTAACGATAATTAAGATGCTAGACAATATAGATAAATTAGAAACGGTATACTAATCCGAGCATAATATCGTGAGTCCTGATATTAGTTTCTGTTTTGTCTTTATTACCGGCTAAATCTGTTTCGGAAATTTGATATTTCCCAGCATCGAGAAAACGATAGCTTACATCCAAAGCTAGGTTATTATTAATTGTGTATTGAGTGCCAGCTCCTAAAGCCCATGCAAAGTTATTAATAGTGCTAGTTTTGGATGAATTTAAAACATCAGTAGGTGTATAGATAGTTGTTGATAAAACTCGGTTGTAATCTACACGAGCTAACCCTAAACCTATTGAAATATATGGTGTAAATGATGTTTGATTTTTGAAATCATAATAGTTATTGAACATGAATGTATTCACTCGAGCATTGTTTTTGATGTTAGCTGAAATACCAAACTCATCTGGACCATAAGCATGATATTGTGTTTCAGCTTTTTCTCTCATTGAAAGTTCTAATTCTGAACGTGCTGAAATGTTGAATTTTTCATGAAAGTCATAACCTAAAGAAATGCTTCCAGAAAAGACTGAGTCATTTTCATTTTTATCATGATATTCCGGACCATTTCCGCTAGGAGATGATGTTATTACTTTAGAATTATGAAAATTAACAATTGAATCTCCGATTTTTCCCGATAAATATAATCCGTTATTATTATTCGCTACAGCTAGGCTTGTAAATAGACCGCAGGTAATTATAAATATACTTTTCATTTAATTACTCCAATTAAACATTTTTCTTGAATATAATAATATTATAAGTGAAATGGTTTGTTTTATGATTGAATTGGAAAATTCAAGGTATATACCTATAAATAGGTGAGAAAGAGAATATTCGTTAGTTTTATGTATTGATTTTTATTATTTTTTGAATTAAATCACCATCATATACTGATTGTTGGATAATAATGGTGATTAAAGTAAAATAAATACATCTAAATCATCATTGAACAATAGATTAAGATGCGTACGAAAAATACTTAGAAACGGTAAGTTACACCAAACATAATATCGTGGCTTCTCACTTTTACTTTTGACGTGTTTTTTTGGTCATCTGCGTAGTAATTCGCTTCAGACTTCCCTGCATCTAAGAAGCGATATCCCATATCTATCGAAAAATGGTTATTCACTCGATATTGCGAACCTAACCCAACGCTCCATGCAAAGTTATTGGTGGTTTTGGATTGGGTATATTGCTCATGAGTATACTGATTCAAACTCACAATATGCTCATTATAGTCATAGCGCATTTTATGGTTGATACTCGCCATGCCCAACCCAACGCTGACATATGGGGTAAATTTAGTGGCATTCTTAAAATCATAGTAGGTATTGACCATCACAGTATTTAATGTGATGTCCGTTTTGACGTCATCGGAACTGCTGAGAACTCCTGGGTCATTGAACGATTCAAGATTATGATTTGTTGATGCTTTTTCTCTCATGCCAAATTCAAGTTCAGTACGGATAGGTAACTTAGTGGTTTTAGCAAAGTCATAACCGACGGCGATATTGCCACCGAAAACCGAATCATGAGTATTTCCGAGATTGGTTTTTTCAAATTCGTTATCACTGGTTAACCATTTTTGGTTTGATACTTGAACAATGGAAGCGCCCATTTTACCTGAAACATACAGGCTTTCTACGCCCGCAATGGCTGTGTTAGACACTAAATTGAGTAAAGATACCGCAATAATTTTTTTCATTATAAATTCC
This sequence comes from Providencia sp. PROV033, assembly GCF_028484855.1. Classification (NCBI taxonomy): domain Bacteria; kingdom Pseudomonadati; phylum Pseudomonadota; class Gammaproteobacteria; order Enterobacterales; family Morganellaceae; genus Providencia; species Providencia sp. PROV033. Next base: position 36,689 of record NZ_JAMPSW010000022.1, read on the forward strand.
ATTTAGCTGTGTAATCGGATCGCGCAATATGAGTATAGATAACGATTTTTTTATCTATGCTGTATTCCTATAAAATTGTTATACACAGCATGCTTTATTATTTTTAATATCATTAAGCACTTGGCTGTAAAAATAACCTTTATAGGAAAAAATAATCACACTTTATTTGACGAATTAAAGGTTTGAGAGATTAACCCGTGATGATAAGTGCACATTGGTTATCGGCAGTAAATGAGTTTGCTTAACAGTATGAAGATAATGAGAATTAATGAGGGATATGACTAGATAAAGCGTAGGGTGGACCACACTCGACTCGCATTTGCGTGTCGAGTGTTAAAAAATTGCCGAGGGATTTAATATTCCCAAGTATCTGGGTCAATACCGAGCTCGCGCATGATTCCTTTTGCTGCTTCAGGAATCTCATCATTACGCTCTTTACGCAAATCATCATCATCTGGCAGCGGTTGACCAGTAAACGCATGCAAAAAGGCTTCGCACAGTAACTCACTGTTAGTTGCGTGGCGCAAGTTATTGACCTGACGACGTGTACGTTCATCCGTCAAAATTTTTAGTACCTTTAAAGGAATAGATACTGTGATTTTTTTGACTTGCTCGCTTTTTTTGCCATGTTCAGCATACGGACTGACATATTCACCATTCCATTCAGCCATGAGATACCTTGGATATGTTCATTAATAATAAAAGTCATATGCGAGTGCCCATTTCAAAATTCTGAAGATGAATTTTTTTCAAGACATTCTCGGCATACAGGTTAAGAGCAAATGGCATAAATCATTATTAAATACATTTAATAATCAATAAATTAAAGCCATTATTGCGCCAGAAACGGGATTCAACTATCCATTGGCACATAATTATTATGGCTGATTATTCCATTAGTTGTTATAAACGTAAAGAGGTTTAGACGTCCGGACATGTTGACGTCTAAATTTGCTTTGAGTATGATTTGAGCTATCCCATACTTGGAGAGACGTTTATGACATACAAGCCATCCACTATCGCGATACATAATGGACTGAATGAAGACTCGCAATTTGGTTGCGTTGTCCCTCCCATCTATTTATCCAGCACCTATAACTTTACCGATTTTAATGAGCCGAGAGCGCATGACTATTCTCGTCGTGGTAATCCTGGGCGAGATATCGTACAGCGGACACTGGCGCAGCTGGAAGGGGGAAGTGGTGCCGTAATGACTAACAGTGGAATGTCAGCTCTCCATCTATTATGCACGGTATTATTGCAGCCGGGCGATCTGCTCGTTGCCCCTCATGACTGTTATGGCGGAAGTTATCGATTGTTCAACAGCTTGAGCCAAAAGGGAGCTTATCAGGTTGAATTTGTAGATCAAAGCGATGAGTCAGCATTGCAAGCTGCGCTGGCGAAAAAGCCGAAACTTGTCCTCATCGAAACACCCAGTAACCCCCTCCTGAGAATTTACGATATCCAGCATATTGCAGCATTAGCGCACCAAGTCGGGGCACTCGTGGTGGTGGACAACACCTTTTTAAGTCCCGCATTACAGCAACCGTTAGCGTTAGGCGCTGATTTTGTTGTACATTCTTGTACAAAATATCTTAATGGTCATTCAGATATTATTGCGGGGGCTGTGATTGCCAAGGAAGAGAAATGGGCTCTAGAATTAGCATGGTGGGCGAATAATATTGGTGTCACTGGGGGCGCATTCGACAGTTATTTATTACTTCGAGGCATGAGAACATTACTACCTCGTATAAAACAGCAGCAATCCAATGCGGGTGAAATCGTAAAATATCTTAAAACTCAGCCACTGGTGAAGAAAATATATTATCCTGCTTTGAGTGATCATCCTGGACATCACATTGCTGCCGCACAACAAGCAGGTTTTGGGGCAATGTTAAGTTTTGAATTTGCAGGAGATGCAGCGCAAATTCGTCAATTTTTACATGCGCTGACTCTATTTACATTAGCGGAATCTCTCGGTGGTGTAGAAACCTTGATTTCCCATACGGCGACCATGACCCATGCCGGCATGTCTTCTGAAGCGCGAGCTGCAGCAGGTATTACGGATAGTTTACTGCGCATTTCGGTTGGTCTAGAAGATAGTCAGGATCTTATCGCAGATTTGAGCCACGCATTTAAGGTTGCGTCATAACGTTAGCGGAGTTTTTGATGAGTGCAATAACAGCATTTGAGGTGATCCCTTGTCACCGACAGTTACATAAGTTTGGGGGAAGTAGTTTAGCTGATGTGAAATGTTATCAGCGTGTTGCTACCATTATGGCGAACTATAGCCAACCCGGCGATTTAATGGTTGTTTCTGCGGCAGGGAGTACCACAAACCAGCTGATTAGTTGGCTAAAATTGAGTCAGAGTGACCGCATTTCGGCTCATCAAGTGCAGCAAACACTGCGCCGTTATCAACAAGATTTGATCACCGGTTTATTACCGGAAGCGCAGGCAGACGAATTAAATTCACTTTTTATCGCAGATTTAGAGCGACTCAGCAGTTTATTGGACAAACCCATCAATGATGCCACTTATGCTGAAGTCGTCGGACACGGTGAAATTTGGTCTGCACGGCTCATGTCCGCTGTACTAGAACAGTTTGATATGGCAAGCGCTTGGTTGGATGCACGCGCATTTCTACGTGCAGAAAGAGCGGCTCAGCCTCAAGTGGATGAAATTCAGTCTCGCCAGCTGTTACAGCAACTACTCGTGCAATATCCGCAACGCCGTCTTGTGGTAACAGGCTTTATTTCCCGTAACCAAAAAGGTGAAACTGTCCTTTTAGGTCGTAATGGTAGCGACTATTCCGCAACCCAAGTTGGGGCATTAGCGGATGTGGATAAAGTGACGATTTGGAGTGATGTCGCAGGGGTATACAGCGCCGACCCTCGTAAGGTCAAGGATGCGTGTTTGCTCCCACTTTTACGTTTAGATGAAGCGAGTGAATTGGCTCGCCTTGCTGCACTTGTATTGCACACGCGTACTTTACAGCCCGTTTCGGTCAGTAATATTGATTTGCAGCTGCGCTGTAGCTACCAGCCAGAACAAGGCTCGACTAAAATTGAGCGTGTATTAGCATCGGGTACAGGCGCAAAAATTGTCACTAGTCACAATGATGTTTGCTTAATTGAGTTGCGTATTGCAGCAGGCCGCGACTTTAATCAGATTTGCAAAGATGTGGATTTATTATTAAAGCGCGTACAGCTTCGCCCACTGGCGCGGGGCATCCACCACGATCGTGCAATTTTGCAGCTTTGCTACACCTCAGAAGTGGTGGAAAGCGCATTGAATGTGTTGGAAGAAGCTGCGCTACCGGGGTCGCTTTCATTACGTGAAGGTTTTTCTCTGGTCGCTCTGGTCGGTGCTGGCGTGTGTAAAAAACCACTGCACAGCCACCGTTTCTATGAAGAACTCAAAGGACAGCCGGTTGAGTTTATCTGGCACTCAGAAGATGGCATTAGCTTAGTTGCGGTACTGCGTACTAATCAAACTGAACATATTATTCAAGGAATGCACCAAAGCTTATTCCGCGCCGAAAAGCGTATTGGCTTAGTGTTGTTTGGGAAAGGCAATATCGGAGCTCGTTGGCTAGAGCTGTTTTCAGTCGAGCAGCAAAATATTTCAGCACGCAGTGATTTTGATTTTGTGCTGGCGGGAGTTGTCGATAGCCGCCGTAGCTTACTGAATTACCAAGGTATTGATCCAAGTCGTGCGTTAGCCTTCTTTGATGATGAAGCGGTGGAGCATCAGGACGATAATCTGTTTTTATGGATGCGAGCACACCCATACGATGACTTGATTGTGTTGGATGTGACGGCCAGTGGTGAATTGGCTAATAGTTATGTGGATTTTGCCAGTTACGGTTTCCATGTGATCAGTGCAAATAAGATAGCGGGTGCGGCACCCACTCAGCAGTATCGTGACATTCGTGATGCATTCGCCAAAACAGGGCGCCACTGGCTGTACAATGCAACTGTTGGTGCTGGCTTACCGATCAACTACGCCGTGCGTGATCTCAAAGAAAGCGGTGATGCCATTTTGGCGATCAGCGGGATCTTCTCTGGGACATTATCATGGTTATTCTTACAATTTGATGGCTCGGTGCCATTCAGTGAATTAGTGGAGCAAGCGTGGCAACAAGGATTAACGGAGCCAGATCCTCGCATTGATTTGTCTGGGCAAGATGTTATGCGCAAGCTGATTATTTTAGCGCGAGAAGCGGGCTATGACATTGAACCTGATGAGGTTCGTGTGGAATCTTTAGTGCCAGCGCAAGCCGAAACGGGTTCACTGGATGAATTCTTCGAAAACAGTGCGGTGATTAACGAGCAGATGCAGCAGCGCTTAGAAGCAGCACGTGAATTGGGACTGGTTCTGCGTTACGTGGCGCGTTTTGATGCGGTAAAAGGCAAAGCGAAAGTGGGGGTTGAGGCGGTTAAACCTGAGCATCCTCTTGCGTCTTTATTGCCGGGCGACAACGTATTTGCGATAGAAAGCCGTTGGTACCGTGATAACCCATTAGTCATTCGTGGTCCGGGGGCTGGACGAGATGTGACTGCCGGTGCAATTCAGTCAGACCTGAATCGACTTTCTCAGCTTTTATAAACGGCATTACCCGTTATTATCCAAGGCGCACGGGGTAGATTGACTCGTGCGCTAACGCTGTTTCTCAAATTTTCTCATTCCTATTTTATTCTTAAGTAAGATTCATGACTTAAAAGTGCTGAATCGACGATAGATTGCGCTGAAACAATACTTAAATAAGAAAAATTAATAAAAATAGAGCTGTAATTAAATTTCATAAAAATCACCCAAAGCACTTTTTTTCTGATATGAATATAGGGTACAGGGTGAAATTCGCGGTCTGCATCACAAAACATAATTCTAGCCGACTGAAATTTTATTACAGGAAATCCAGCGCAGTTTGTTAACCGTTCACCAGAAGCGGGGTGGCATCCTGCCAACAGCACAAGATCAGGAGTCCCATGAATCAGCAATATTCCGCAATGCGCAGTAATGTCAGTATGTTGGGTAAGCTACTCGGTGATACCATCAAAGACGCTCTTGGTGAAGATATCCTCGACAAGGTTGAGTCCATTCGTAAGCTATCCAAATCCTCCCGTGCAGGTAATGAAGTTCAGCGCCAAAAATTATTAATGACCTTGCAAACACTCACTAACGATGAGCTACTTCCTGTTGCGAGGGCATTTAACCAATTCTTAAACTTAACCAACGTGGCAGAGCAGTACCACAGTATTTCTCCTCATGGCGAAGCGGCCAGCAATCCTGTTGCCCTGCAAAAGCTATTTGGGCGCTTGAAAGAGCACGATTTTAGCCACGAAGATATTCAAAAAGCGGTTGAAGAGCTTTCTATCGAATTAGTTCTCACCGCTCACCCAACAGAAATTGCGCGCCGCACTTTAATTCATAAATTGGTTGAGGTGAACACCTGTTTATCCCAGCTCGATCATGATGATTTAGCCGACTACGAGCGTAACAATATCATGCGCCGTTTACGTCAGCTGGTGGCACAATCTTGGCATACTGATGAAATCCGTAAAATTCGTCCAACACCCATTGATGAAGCGAAATGGGGTTTTGCCGTGGTTGAAAATTCCTTATGGGAAGGTGTTCCTGCATTTTTACGGGAATTCAACGAACAGCTCGAAGAATCGATTGGCGCACAATTACCTGTTGAAGCAAACCCCATTCGCTTTACCTCATGGATGGGCGGTGACCGTGATGGTAACCCGAACGTCACCGCTGAAGTGACCCGCCATGTTTTATTATTAAGTCGTTGGAAAGCCGCTGATTTATTCTTAAAAGATATTCAAGTGCTGGTGTCTGAGCTTTCCATGACGGAAGCAACGCCTGAGTTGCGTGCGCTGGCGGGCGGTGATGAGGTGGATGAACCTTATCGTCAAATAGCCAAAAATTTGCGTAGTCAGTTATTCTCTACATTGGAATATTTGGAACGCCGCGTGAAGGGCGAGCAAGTCCTGCCTCCCGCAGATTTACTGACGGATAATGCCCAATTATGGGATCCGCTATACGCTTGCTACCAATCTTTGGTGGCCTGCAACATGAGCATTATTGCTAATGGCTCATTGTTAGATACTTTACGTCGTATCCGCAGTTTTGGTCTGCAATTAGTGCGTATCGATGTGCGCCAAGAGAGCACTCGTCATACCGATGCGTTGTCTGAGCTGACTGAATATTTAGGGCTGGGTAATTATGGCGATTGGTCTGAACAAGAGAAACAAGATTTCTTACTGACCGAGCTGCAATCGCGTCGTCCATTGATCCCACAAAACTGGCAACCAACGCCAGAAACGCAAGAAGTATTCGAAACGTGTCGCGTCATTGCCAAAGCGAAGAATGATTCCATTGCCGCTTACGTGATCTCAATGGCAAAAGTACCATCCGATGTTTTAGCCGTGAAATTGCTGCTAAAAGAAGCTGGCGCCTCAATCAAATTGCCAGTTGCACCCCTATTTGAAACGCTGGAAGATTTAAATAACGCGGAAAGTGTGATGACCAAGCTGCTCAGTATTGAGTGGTATCGAGATCTGATTGACGATCGCCAAATGGTGATGATTGGTTATTCAGACTCCGCGAAAGATGCCGGGGTGATGGCGGCATCATGGGCGCAATACCGTGCGCAAGATGCGTTGATTAAACTGTGTGACAAAGAAGGTGTGAAACTGACACTGTTCCACGGTCGCGGCGGCACCATTGGTCGAGGCGGTGCACCTGCACATTCTGCGTTGCTTTCTCAACCTCCGGGAAGCCTAAAAGGTGGATTGCGTGTGACGGAACAGGGCGAGATGATTCGCTTTAAGTTTGGTTTACCGCAAGTAACCATTAGCAGCTTGGCGATGTATGCAAGTGCAATCCTCGAAGCTAACCTACTGCCACCACCGGAACCTAAAGAAGCGTGGAAATCGGTGATGAATTCCCTGTCGGATGTCTCCTGCGCGATGTATCGTGATTATGTCCGCGAACAACCCGACTTTGTTTCTTATTTCCGAGCCGCAACGCCTGAATTGGAATTAGGTAAATTACCATTAGGTTCTCGACCTGCAAAACGCCGTCCTACAGGTGGGGTAGAAACGCTGCGTGCGATCCCTTGGATTTTTGCTTGGACGCAAAACCGTCTAATGTTACCTGCATGGTTAGGTGCTGGGGCAGCACTGAAACATGTTATTGAAAAAGAAGGCAAGCAAGCCGTTCTTGATGAAATGTGGCAAGAGTGGACATTCTTCAAAACGCGTATTGCGATGTTAGAAATGGTGTATGCGAAAGCGGATTTATGGCTGGCGGAATACTATGACCATTGCCTCGTGGAAAAACGCTTATGGCCGTTAGGGCAAAAACTACGTGACCAGTTATCGGAAGATATTAAGAGCGTATTGGCGGTGTCTAAAGACGAAGCCCTTATGGCAGATTTACCGTGGATCGCTGAATCCATCGCACTGCGTAACGTCTATACCGACCCACTTAACGTACTTCAAGCAGAATTACTTCAGCGTTCTCGTCAGCAAGAGCATCCAGACCCTCGTGTGGAACAAGCGTTGATGGTGACGATTGCTGGTGTTGCAGCGGGTATGCGTAATACAGGTTAGCAATTAATTACTGTCAGTAAAAAGGCTGCCAATTGGCAGCCTTTTTAGTTTATGGTCGAGGGTTATTTTTTGTTCTTATCATTATGAATTAAATGATAAGGAGAACGCGCCCGTGGATGGATAAAGAAATGGTTTGCGGGGGCATTGTGGGTTTTGATGTGCACCATGGAAACGTTAGTGGATTTTCCGGCTTTATTATGGAAAGCATAAATCACAAAAGGTAGCAGGAAGATTATCACAAAACTCACGGCTAGCAGTGTGACGTAAGTAGTGTCATCTGCGCCACCCGGTAATGAGCTTGGTGGGAAGAACGACACAACGAAAGCCAAAATTGAAATGACCAATCCAACAACGGCGATTAACAATTTAAGACCATTACCGCCCGGAATGTTGAATGCCCGTTTTTTATCAGATTGTTTGCAGACTAAATGCATATAACCCAAGAACAGCATAAAGTAGCTACACAGATAAATAACCACAGTTAACGCTAAGGCGATAAGGAAGGACATGTTTCCGCCGCCACCTGTATTGGTTAGCACAATAATGGCAACCGTGGTGATCAGCAATTGTGAAATAACTAATGTGACGGGCACGCCATTTTTATTCACTTTCGCAAAGCTTTTCGGCAGAATGCCTTTCTGGGCAGCCACATACATCCCACGGGAAGGTCCCACAATCCAAGATGCAATTTCTGCTAATACACCCAGTAACAGTAAAGCGGCAATAATTCGTACTGCCCAATCTAGGGTTGAATTAAAGTGGCTAACGAGCACTTCAAAGGTTTGTACCACACCAGCAGACAGGTTGATTTCACTGTTTGGGATCACCGCAGCAACAGATAACCCACCAATTGAACTGAGGCAAATTGCTGCAATCATCAGTAAAAACATTGCTGCTGGGTAATCTCGCCCAGGATTCTTCATCTCATTAACGTGAGTTGCAGAAGCTTCGACTCCCATGTAACTCAGGATAAACGCCACAAAGACGACTAAGGTGCCGATTTGTGTGAAATCAGGAATAAACGTTTTTGTGCTCATCTCGATAGCTAAAGGTGCACCGCTCGCGAGATAGCTGATTGCTAATCCAACGAGAATTAGAGCGGGTAATAAAATCCCAGCAAAGAAACCGACTTTTGCGATGCTGGCTGTATATTTTGTACCACCAAATTGGGTAAAAGCGAGTACCCATAAAATCACCAGTGCGCCGATAGTTTTGGTGATGGGGTCGGTGTTTAATTCAGGCCAATTTAAAATATAGGATAGTGCCCCGAGCACAAAGTACAGCATCGGAATGAACCCTATCGCAATTTGTAGATAGCCAAATGAAATAGCTGCAAATCCCCAACGTTCTCCCAATGTGTTGGAAACCCACGCGAAAATACCGCCTTCCTCCCAGCCTTCAACAGTTGCCATTTCGGCAGCGCAGAGGGCAACAGGAATAAACCACAGTAATCCCCCCAAGAGTAAAAAGAAGACTAAACTGAAACCCGATGTGGCGAATGTCGGATATTCATAGACTGCCATCACCATGGAAGCGGTGATCGCAAAAAAACCTAACAAGGTGAGTTGTTTTGCGGCCGGAGCTGCTGTTGACGTCGCCATGCTCATTCTCCTGTCATATGTTTCTGAAATCAGTCGGCGCACGAATGGATACGCCGACTGGATAAACGACTAAGGATTAGCTGTGATTGAATCCACCGCTTTCTTCTTCAGAAAGTGGTGTACTGACTGGGTGTTTCTCGAAATATTCGAGAGTACGCTTGAAGTCTTCAATGAGTAATGAGGCAAGGTCTAGGCTAACACCATGACGGACGAGAATACGTTGGATAACCAGATCTTCGCGGTTTGCAGGCATTGAGTAGGCAGGAACTTGCCAACCGCGACTACGTAATTTGTCAGCAATATCGTATAAAGAGTAGTTACTGTTTTTTACGCCATCTTTTAATTTCCATGCAAGTGCAGGGATACCTTTGGCACTATCGCCATCAAAAATCATCTCAAATGGACCCAGTTTTTCAATTTCACGGGCGAGATATTGAGCGGTGGCATAACACGCATTATGAATTTTTGCGTAGCCTTCGCGACCAAGGCGTAGGAAATTGTAGTATTGAGCAATAATTTGCCCACCAGGACGAGAGAAGTTCAAGGCGAAAGTTGGCATGTTACCGCCAAGATAGTTCACATTGAAAATAAGCTCTTCAGGGAGATCTTTCGCTTCACGCCAAACAACCCATCCAGCACCTAATGGCGCTAAACCGAATTTGTGCCCAGAGGAGTTGATGGATTTGACGCGTGGTAAACGGAAATCCCATTCCAATGTCGGCGCGCAGAAAGGTGCGAGGAAACCACCACTTGCCCCATCCACGTGAATAGGAATATCTAAGCCCGTCTCTTTTTGCAGTTTATCCAGTGCATCATGTACGGCTTTGACGGGTTCATATTGGCAAGTGAAGGTCACACCTAATGTTGGAACAACACCGATAGTGTTTTCATCGACACGTTTGATGACCTCTTCAGGGCTCATAATCAGGCGGTCGCCTTCCAGTGGGATCTCACGCAGTTCGACATCAAAATAACGCGCAAATTTATGCCAGCAGATTTGTACTGGACCACAAATTAAATTGGGTTTATCGGTCGGTTTTCCTTTGGCGGCTTGTTTTTTACGCCATTGCCATTTTAACGCTAAACCGCCCAACATTGCCGCTTCAGAAGAACCAATGGTTGAACAACCTAATGTATTGAGTGCATCAGGGGAGTGCCATAAATCGGCTAGCATATGCACACAACGATTTTCAATTTCGGCAGTTTGTGGATATTCATCTTTATCAATCATGTTTTTGTCGATAGAGAGATCCATCAAACTGCGAATTTCATCATCAACCCATGTTTGGCAAAATGTCGCTAAGTTTTGTCGGGAATTACCATCTAGCATTAACTCATCACGCACCGCACTAAAGACATTTCGTGGGTCGCTTTCTTTGGTTGGGAATTTCGATTTTGGTAATGATTGGGATAAATCAAGTGATGCATATATATCATCTAATTCACTATATTTTGAAGATACTGATTTATTATTCATACAACGAATCTCCTCAATAATTGAGACAGTATTACTAGGAAGGATCAGTGAACTTATATTTTCATATAAGCATAAAAATAAATTAGAATAAAGTCATTTAAGGAAAAGTCTTATTTCAATCGTGGTTATTTTGATGGTTTGTTTTCATAGTAAATATAATTTAAATTTGAAGTTAATCCAAAGTAACAATTTTACAACGCTGTTAATTTGAAATTTCACTAAGTCATTTAATGTGAAAAAGTGAGCTGTATC
>NZ_JAMPSW010000023.1:0-46524 GCF_028484855.1 Providencia sp. PROV033
GTATTCACTATCTGAGTTTCTGTCAAACCTGCTTCTTGAATATGACTTTTGCAATAGTAGGGCAGAAAATCTAATTATAATTATCTTATTTTAGGGGAAGTCGGCAGAGGCCTATACCCGATCGCCCCTAGGCTGGTCTAGGTTATCCGTGTTGTCAGGGTTAACGAATCGAATAAGTAAAAGATTGTAAACCCAACCATTTCAAGAAATCTCCTCTGTCGCTGGCTGAAAACTTTAGGTAGCATTAACATTATTGATGTATCTAATAAATGCTTTATGTATGTTTGAGGTCAATCTCTAACAAGATTTAAGCGATGGAGCGAATAAATATGAAAGGTTGGTTAGCGGCGGTTCCGGTAACAATGTTGTTAGTCTCTACAGCAGTTTGGGCGGATTCTTTACAGGCACAACGTGAACGTTATCAAGCAATTAAACTTGCTTGGGATGCCAATAAAATGGATGAAGTCGAACGCTTAATGCCAACTTTACGTGATTATCCGTTGTATCCATATCTGGAATATCGCGAGTTGTCTCAAGATTTAGATATTATCTCGCCAAGACAAGCGCAAGAATTTATCAATGCTTATCCAACATTGCCAGTCGCTAAAACCTTAAAAAGTCGGTTCGTGAATGAGTTAGCTCGTCGCCAAGAGTGGGCATCATTATTGTCATTTAGCCCTGAACCGCCACAGCCAACGGAAGCACAATGTAATTTCTATTTTGCCAATTGGGCGACGGGAAATAAACAGGTCGCGTGGCAAGGTGCTGAAAAATTATGGCTGAATGGTAATTCCATGCCTACGGCGTGCGATAAGCTATTTACTGAATGGGAAAAAGCCGGATATCTTTCAACGGATATGATTTTGGCGCGTATTCACCTTGCTATCAAAGACGGTAACACGTCAACGGCAACTTACCTTGCGAAGCGCTTACCAAGTAGCTACAAAACTATTTCTGATGCACTTGTGAAACTGCAAAATGACCCTTCAACAGTGGTCACGTTTGCTAAAATTCTGACGCCAACTGATTTTACACGTCAAGCAACATTAGCTGGATTTAGCCGTTATGCACGTCAATCTCCTGATGCCGCTCGTTCTGCATTAGCGGGGATCAGTTCTGCCCAGAAAATGAATATGGCAGAAAACCAGCAAATGAAAGACAGCGTTGCTTGGCAGTATATGGGCGTTGATGTAACCCCAGAACAGGCAATGTGGCGTGACGAGGTGATCCGAGAAACTAACTCCGCAGCCTTAAAAGAGCGTCGAGTGCGTTTAGCTCTGGGAGAAGGGGATAAAACAGGTTTGGCTTCATGGCTGAGACAATTGCCAAATGAAGTGAAAAATAAAGAAGAGTGGCAATATTGGCAGGCTATCACGTTAATTGATCAGGGCAAAACCGCAGAAGGGGAAGCCATATTGCGTGAGTTAACCTCGAAGCGCGGATTCTATCCAATGGTTGCGGCCCAGCAACTAAAAATGGACTATCCGGTCATGGTGAACAAAGCGGTGAAACCCGATGAAAGTATTCGCAACATGCCGCAAATTCAACGTATTCGAGAGCTAATGTATTGGGAGATGGATAACCTTGCTCGCTCTGAGTGGATCAACTTAGTCTCTTCAATGTCCACGAATCAACAAGAGCAGCTGGCTCGTTATGCATTCGACAATAAATGGGCTGATCTTAGTGTTCAAGCGACGATCACAGCGAAATTGTGGGATCATCTTGAAGAGCGTTTCCCTCTTGCGTGGGAAAAACAGTTTGATAATTACACCCGCAGTAAAATGATCCAAAAAAGCTATGCAATGGCGATCGCTCGCCAAGAAAGTGCATGGAATCCACAAGCGCAATCGCCTGTGGGTGCGACGGGCTTAATGCAGTTAATGCCTGCGACCGCAAAACATACGGCGCAAAAGCAAGGGATCAGCGGCTATGTAAATGCAGGGCAATTGACCAACCCGGTGATGAATATTGAGCTAGGTACTGCGTATTTAGACGATGTTTATCAACAATTTGGCAATAACCGTATTCTAGCGAGTGCTGCTTACAATGCGGGACCATCTCGAGTCACGCGCTGGTTAGGCAACAGTGCAGGGCGTATTGATGCGGTGGCTTTTGTGGAAAGTATTCCGTTTGCAGAAACCCGTGGTTATGTGAAAAATGTGCTCTCTTACGATTTGTTTTATAAACATTTCTTAGGTGAGAAAGGTAATGTACTCTCTGCGTCAGAATGGAATATGAAGTACTGATCCGTGTGATGTACCATCTTATCGAGTGGCGCGATTGACCATCGATAAGATGGGCTGTGTATTTTTCATTAGGAGTAATAGTGTTCTGTGCTATTATTTGTACTAGTTTAATAGTATGGAAGGGTAGGATGATGACTGTAGAATATAAATCAGATCCGGCATTAACCGCCGATGAGAACGCGGATTGGCAACGTTTTGTGGAACTGCTGCAAATGGCTTTTGAGCAAAATATACAGGATTCAATTCTTCAATTATTACTGACACCGGATGAACGGACGGCATTAGGAACACGCGTAAGAATTGTACAAGAATTAATGCGTGGAAAAATGAGCCAACGCGAATTGAAAAATGAGCTGGGTGTTGGTATTGCCACCATTACTCGTGGTTCAAACAGTTTGAAGTCAGCTCCTATTCCGGTAAAAGAGTGGCTGGAATCTAAGCTATTGTAGTTTTTATAATTTTTTCAAAGTGCTACATGTAGGGCTCTTATTGCTAAGCGCCCTACATGCATTTTAGATTGTTTTGAGTATAATTAGTCTTCTATGTGATTTAGCTCTTTATAAATTTCGTGTTTGATAGGAACTAAAGCCAATATTAATGCTTGTTGATAAACGCTGGTGCGCGTTAATACGCCATTGGTGAAAAAGCCAATTGCACCGCCTTGTTGCTTGATATTATCAATACCAGTGAGATCAGCCATTTCATCTCCCAGTTCACGACCCTCACGGATCCCTGCAAGAACTTTTTCTGGGATCATAATGCTGGCGGAACGGGATTCTCCACGGATTTGATGATGCTCAATCACAATCCATGCAAATGTCATGTCATCTTCAACACCCGCCTCAATACCCACCCAAAAGTCGGCTTCTGGGCGTACTTGGCGTGATGCCATTACACGTTGTCTTGCTCCTGTACGGGTTTCATTATTACCGATAGGTTGCTGTGGAACACTGCTATCGACATTAATATCTTCAATTTGATAACTGCCAGGCCCAAAAACGGCATCGAAAGCAAGATGAATCGCTTTAATTTTGGCTGGATTCGTCGTTGCAGCTATAACTTGGTACATTAATTATTTTCCTTTGAACACATACTTTGTACAGTAATAACGGAACACATCTATGTTACAGGTTTATCTTGTTCGCCATGGCGAAACTGAATGGAACGTTGCTCGTCGCATACAGGGACAATCCGATAGCCCTTTGACGACACTTGGTCGCCAACAGGCAATGCAGGTCGCTCAACGGGTTAAATCCGAAGGTATTACCCATATTATCACTAGTGATATGGGACGCACACGAGAAACTGCACAAATTATTGCGCAAGTGTGCGGGTGTGAAATTATCACAGAACCGCGCCTGCGTGAATTAAATATGGGCGTTTTAGAACAGCGAGAGATAGGCTCGTTATCTGAACAGGAAGAACAATGGCGTCAAAGCCTGATAAATGGCGCTGAAGGTGGTCGAATTCCTGATGGTGAATCCATGGACGAGCTCTTCATGCGTATGTTTGCAGCACTCAATAGCTGCTTAGATTTGCCTGAGGGAAGTCGACCATTATTAGTTAGCCATGGTCTTGCACTCAGTACATTGCTAAGCCGTATCTTAGGCGTACCTGCAAATTCTCCACGTCGCTTACGTCTGCGCAATTGTTCATTATCTCGTGTGGATTACCAAAATAGCCCATGGCTAGCGAATGGTTGGATTGTCGAAACGGCAGGAGAAGTGACCCATCTTTCGCAACCCGCCCTTGATGAACAGCAAGGTTAAAAATCGAATAAATAAAAAAGGCGTTTCAATTCATGAAGCGCCTTTTTTTCGTGCGAGTGAAATTCTATAAAGATTTAATGAATTTCAGGCTTTTTAATCGGAACATAATAGCTAAATGTATCAATATGAGTTCTTGGATCCGCATCAGCGCTCACATGATGTTCCACATTTTTAATTTTATAGTGCTCAACGTCATAACCAGGGCGACGAGTCAGATTCAGTTTTGGCAAGTAAACCCCATAAACATGGTATAGGAACTCTTGCATTCGTTCTCTCGTGGCTTCTCCGTGATAGTTAAATTTCACGTACTCACCTGCAGGAATGGTGACATGGCTATATTCGGTATTACTAAAGCTAGCATCTTCAGGTTTAACCGCAGTGGTATAAAACACCGTTTGCTCATCATCTTTTTCTGAACTATGAATGGCATGGTGCAAACCGAACACTTCTGAAGCCACATGGGTGGTGTGCTCTAAATAGTACCGCCAGAAAGATTGACGCATTTGGGAACAGGCTGTTGACCATTCTTCAAGCGCATAAGAACAACTTTGTTCTAAGCCAACCAGTGGTTGCTCTTCCATGGTGATAAATTCATAATCAAGAGGTGAATGGTCATCTAAAACAATTGGAGGGCAGATGCCTGTTGCGCACCATTCTTCGGTACGGCGATAAAATGCTGGTGTGAGATTAAACTGTTTCTTGAATGCGCGTGTGAAAGTTTGTTGTGAGTCAAACCGATACTGTAATGCAATATCAAGGATGGGACGGCTAGTTAAACGTAACGCAACTGCGGCACGAGATAAGCGTCTAGCGCGAATATAAGCACCAATTGCTTGGTCGGTCACATCCTTGAACATTCTCTGTAAATGCCACTTTGAGTAACCCGCTCTAGCGGCAACATTATCCAATGATAATGGTTTATCAAGATTGTCATCTATCCAACGAAGAAGGTCGCGAATAATATTTGTTTGATCCATGGATATCCCCAGGCAATACGACTCACAGAACAGATATGAGTAATCAATGAATAGCTATTCTATAACAACTTATCATTTTCGTTTATAGTAAATGAGTTGTATTTAATATTTCATTAATAAACAGAATTATTGCCGTTTAGATTATTTGAAATTTAGACGTTAAGCTGAAAAGGGAATACTGTATGCGTTCTTCCAAATTTAAAAAGGGTATTGCGAAAGGCAATACACTGAAAAATCTCGTTTTGGGAACAATATTGTCTGCATTATCTTTTGTGGCAGCCGCAGAAGAAATTGGCTCAGTAGATACTGTTTTTAAAGTATTCGGTCCTGACCATAAAATTGTGGTAGAAGCATTTGATGACCCCGATGTTGCTAATGTCACTTGCTATTTAAGCCGCTCGAAAACAGGTGGAATTAAAGGTGGGCTTGGGTTGGCAGAAGACACATCTGACGCCGCAATTTCTTGCCAACAAGTGGGTCCTATTGAATTAAATGACCGCGTAAAACGTAACCCGAAAAAAGGGCAAGTAGTCTTCCAGAAGAGAACGTCATTGGTGTTTAAAAAGCTTCAAGTCGTTCGTTTTTACGACCCTAAACGTAACGCACTGATCTATTTAACCTATTCCGATAAGATGATTGATGGCTCGCCGAAGAATGCGCTGAGTGCGGTACCGATTATGCCGTGGTAATCCTTTTTGATATAAAAACCACCACTGATTACGTTTAAAGTCAGTGGCGGTTTTTTATGGCTCTTAGAAAATATAACTCACTAGATTTGTGTATCTGAATTATTAAAGCCAACTTTGAAAAATGGTTGAGCAAAGTTTCTATCTCGTTTTATGCTTTTACCCACATAAAGCGAACGTATTTCATCACTTGCTTTTCTGCCAATAAATTCCCAACGCCCACTTCCTTGAGTGACATTTCGAGTAAAGTATTGTTGAGTACCTGCTTCTACCCAAGAGTGAATTTCATACACTTCTTTAATGATATTGTTATAGGTAGCATAAGCATATTTTATATCTTGGTTTTTTCGAGGGGGGTTATGCCATACTCCACGAGTTGCCTCAAATAATTCAAGTTCACTCATATTAAATCTATAAAGCTTATTTAAAATAAACCCTATACCTTGGTGCTTAATATCTGAAACATTCATAACTTCTTGTGAATAAAGTGAAGCTGTTTCTTCTAATGTTAATCGTCCTTGCTTGAGAATATCAATGTCATTACTGGTGCTTTTACCATTGATCTTATTGGTTAAACCCTCAAGCCCGTACAAGTCTATGCAAGTTGTTTCTACCATAAAAGCCGTGTCTGAATCTAAACCATGACAAAGAATATCAATACCCAGTAAGTTTTCTTTATGTAATTCATAAATTCGTTTTAGCTTTGGGTCTTCCTCTCTTGATAGTTTATCTCTCGTTAATGCATCTTTAATATGTGTTAAACAACGAGAGCCTGTACCTTTCCCGATATAAAAAGGAATTCGGGTCGTTCCTGTAACTTCGCATAAGGCATAAACATAAAATTTGAGGCTACTGAGTGTATTTTTATATTGGTTAAAATCAGTCATGGGTTCTACCTATAAATATGTGATGAATAGATAGATATATCGGAATATTATTCGAGTTATTTAATGCCACATTAAGTTTTTATATTTTGCAGTCAATAAAAAACCGGCTTTCGCCGGTTCTGTGCATAGCTTAGTGACGATTACTCGTCTAAATCACCGCAGAAACGGTAACCTTCACCATGGATAGTGGCGATGATTTCTGGGGTATCAGGTGTTGACTCGAAGTGCTTACGAATACGACGAATCGTTACGTCAACAGTTCTGTCGTGTGGTTTTAACTCACGACCTGTCATTTTCTTCAGTAAGTCTGCACGGGTTTGAATTTTGCCTGGGTTTTCACAGAAATGCAGCATTGCACGGAATTCACTACGTGGTAATTTGTAGTGCTCACCCGCAGGGCTGACTAATGAACGGCTATTAATATCTAATTCCCAGCCATTGAATTTATAGCTTTCAACTAGACGACGTTCTTCTGAGCCACCGGCTAAATTCATAGTTCGGGACAGTAAGTTACGTGCACGGATAGTCAATTCGCGTGGGTTGAATGGTTTGGTGATGTAATCATCTGCACCAATTTCCAGACCAAGGATTTTATCAACTTCGTTATCACGACCAGTTAAGAACATTAATGCAATACTTTCTTGCTCGCGTAATTCACGAGCTAGCAGTAAACCGTTTTTACCTGGTAAGTTTATATCCATGATCACTAAGTTGATGTCATGTTCTGAAAGAACATTGTTCATTTCTTCACCATCGGTGGCTTCGTGAACAACATAACCTTCCGCTTCAAAGATACTTTTCAGCGTATTACGTGTGACAATCTCGTCTTCAACGATCAAAATGTGTGGGGTCTGCATATTTGCTACCTAAAGTATTAAAATAAAAATACTGAACCCATGAGCCGTTTCCAGTTAGGTGGTTGTTGGTATGATTATCTGGAAAAACACGTTCATGAGTATAAATTTGTCTTTACATTTTTCAGTGACTTAACGCTGCCTATCCGCTAGGCAAAAGGCTGTAAAACGAACCAAAACTTAAGCACTTTCCCAATATTGGGCTGTTAACAGCAATATAACAGCTAATACTGCATTTACCACCTAAAAAACTAACTTTTGTTGATACATATCAAAATCAATTGTAGCACGTTAACAATGATTGTTAGGTAGATAATTATACCAAAATTATTTGTTATTGAGATATCGAAATGATGACAAAAACAAGATGAAAAAATTGAGATACTGCCATTTTTTCAGCGTGATATCACAAATAAAGGGGGATCTTAATAGGGATAGTAAGATGGTGATTTGACTTAAGTTTGTTTGCGAGTTGGTTTTCTGCTCCCTTGAATAATGTAAAATTATTGAAGAGTAAAATTTTGTTATTTACCCCAAAATCGCGTAAAAATAGTATTTTTGGTTTTTTATAGTCTAAAGTAAGGGGTTGTACTTATCCACTTTGCGTGAATCTATTTTTTTTTACAAAAATGCAATAAACCGCCTCAGAAATATCCGAATTAATGTTTTCATGATAATAATGAGTCAGCTAATTATTTTGAGCGCCAATGTACAATTTTGATCTGAAACTAAGTAACGTTTTTTTACAGTTGGGGTGAATATTGATCTGAATTCGCTAAACTCTGAAGCTTGGAAATTTGACGCTATTTGCCTCAAATTGATTGTGGGGTCTGGAGATAGATAACACACCATAAAGTTTGCCTTTTGGTTGTTTTTTGTACGCAAAAATAATTTTTATTTTAAATAAAATTAAAAACCATTAATTTAAGAATAAATGAACTTTATGACTAAATGTCAGCGATAAACTCTCTTTTTATGAAGATTTTTTTGATGATAGCAGAGGATCGCTTAGCTGAATTTAGAGGCTTTGAGGGGGTGTAAATGCAAATAAATTTGACATTATTATGCGATTACTTTAACCGTATAGGGAGAAACCAAAATGTTCCCTACGAGACAAACAAAATTTATGCGTAACATCAGCCTGATTACGATTATTACCACCACCACCGTGACCACAGGAAACGGGGCGGGCTGACGCATCCAAAAAATAAAAATGAAAAAGCCCGCATCCTAAAAAGATGTGGGCTTTTTTTTGGCGCTAATTCAGGAGAGAAATACCATGCGTGTGCTTAAATTTGGCGGTACCTCAGTTGCAAATGATGAACGGGTACTCAATGTTGCTGACATCGCTGAAAGTAAATTAGCTGATGGGCAAGTGGCTTTGGTGCTATCGGCACCAGCTAAGATTACTAACCATTTGGTCGCAATGATTGAAAAAACAGCAGCAGGTCAAGATGTCATCACGCGTGTCAGTGATGCAGAGATGATTTTTGCTAATCTGTTAAAGGGCTTAAAAGAAAAACAACCCGGTTTTGAATATGACAAGCTGAAAAAACTCACTGAGCATGAATTCGCGCAAATCAAGCAAGTACTGCATGGTATTACTCTTCTAGGGCAATGTCCTGATAGCATCAACGCCTCAATTATCTGCCGTGGAGAAAAACTCTCCATCGCCATCATGGAATCGGTATTAAAAGCACGTGGTCACCAAGTGACAGTTATTGATCCGGTAAAAAGCTTACTGGCAAAAGGTCACTACCTTGAGTCCACTGTGGATATCAATGAATCAACGAAGCGTATTGCTGAGCTAAATATCCCTAAAGATCATTTTATTCTAATGGCAGGTTTTACTGCGGGGAATGATAAAGGGGAGCTGGTTGTTTTAGGGCGCAATGGTTCCGACTATTCGGCTGCGGTATTAGCGGCATGCTTACGTGCAGATTGTTGTGAGATCTGGACGGATGTTGATGGTGTTTATACTTGTGACCCGCGTTTAGTGCCAGATGCACGCTTACTTAAAGGCATGTCATATCAAGAAGCGATGGAGCTCTCTTATTTTGGTGCGAAAGTTCTGCACCCACGTACTATCGCACCAATTGCACAATTCCAAATTCCTTGTCTCATCAAAAATACCACTAATCCAAGCGCGCCGGGTACGCTGATTGGTGATGGGCAAACGGATGTTAGCACGCCTGTAAAAGGGATCACTAACCTGAATAACATGGCGATGATCAACGTTTCAGGTCCGGGAATGAAAGGTATGGTTGGCATGGCCGCCCGTATTTTCTCGGTGATGTCTCGTAAAGGGATTTCCGTGGTGTTGATCACTCAGTCATCTTCTGAATACAGTATCAGCTTCTGTGTTCCTCAAAATGAGTTACAGCGTGCCCGTGGTGCGTTAGAAGAAGAGTTCTATTTAGAGCTTAAAGATGGTGTGTTAGACCCGTTAGATGTGATGGAGCAGCTGGCTATTATCTCCGTTGTAGGGGATGGTATGCGCACATTGAAAGGTATCTCAGCTCGTTTCTTCTCTGCATTAACGCGCGGCAACATCAATATTGTTGCGATAGCCCAAGGTTCATCAGAGCGTTCCATTTCTGCGGTTATCGCTAATGAGTCGGCAACTTCAGCGGTACGCTTATGCCATCAAATGTTATTCAATGCTGAGCAAGTGATTGAAGCCTTTATCGTCGGTGTTGGCGGGGTGGGTAATGCATTGATCGAACAGATTCACCGTCAACAGCAATGGCTGAAGCAAAAACATATTGATCTGCGCGTGTGCGGTATCGCCAACTCAAGAGCAATGTTGATTAATATGCAAGGGATTGATTTAGATAACTGGAAAACTGAATTAGCGGAAGCTAAAGAGCCATTTAGTCTTAGCCGCCTGATCCGTTTAGAACGCGAGTATCACTTCTTAAATCCGGTGATCATCGACTGTACCTCTAACCAAGAAATTGCAGAGCAATATGCCAGCTTCTTAAAAGATGGTTTTAACGTTGTGACGCCGAACAAAAAAGCCAACACATTATCGATGGATTATTATCATCAATTACGTGAGGCAGCAGAGAGTTCGAAACGTAAATTTCTCTACGATACCAACGTAGGGGCAGGATTACCGGTTATTGAGAACTTACAAAACTTGCTCAATGCAGGGGATGAATTGGTTCACTTTAGTGGGATCTTATCCGGTTCACTGTCCTTCATTTTCGGTAAGCTGGATGAAGGCATGTCTTTATCTGAAGCGACAACATTGGCAAAAGAAAAAGGTTTTACTGAGCCTGATCCTCGTGATGATTTATCTGGAATGGATGTGGCACGTAAGCTACTGATTTTAGCTCGTGAAGCAGGCTATGAACTCGAACTCAGTGATATTGAAATTGAATCTGTACTCCCTACTGACTTTGATAGTTCCGGGAGCATTGCTGAATTTATGGCGCGTCTCCCACAATTAGATGAACCTTTTGCAGCGCGTATAAAAGCCGCTGAAGCCGAAGAAAAAGTGTTACGCTATGTGGGTCTTATCGAAGAAGGTCGTTGTCAGGTGAAAATGGTTGCCGTTGACGGAAATGACCCACTGTTTAAAGTGAAAAATGGCGAAAACGCATTGGCATTTTACACACGCTACTATCAACCAATTCCTTTAGTATTAAGAGGTTATGGCGCTGGTAATGATGTAACAGCAGCGGGTGTATTTGCGGATATGCTGCGTACCCTATCATGGAAATTGGGAGTTTAAGAAGTGATCAAAGTTTATGCACCCGCTTCAATTGGCAATGTGAGCGTTGGGTTTGATGTGCTTGGCGCAGCAGTCTCTCCGATTGATGGCTCGCTACTCGGCGACTGTGTCAGCATTGAAGTAGCGAAGACATTTTCATTAGAAAACAAAGGTCGGTTTGTTTCTAAGTTACCGAAAAAAATGGAACACAACATTGTTTACCAGTGCTGGGAACTGTTTTGCGAGCGACTGGGTAAAAAGCTGAATGTGGCAATGACCCTTGAAAAAAACATGCCGATTGGCTCTGGTTTAGGTTCAAGTGCATGTTCTGTGGTGGCTGCACTGATGGCGCTTAATGAATTTGCTGACAAGCCATTTGATGAAACTGCATTGCTTGGCATGATGGGGGAGTTAGAAGGGCGTATTTCCGGCAGTATTCATTATGATAACGTTGCACCGTGCTATTTGGGTGGTTTACAACTGATCATTGAGCAAAATGGCATTATTTCTCAGCCAGTACCTGCGTTCGAAAATTGGTATTGGGTGATGGCGTACCCTGGCATCAAAGTATCGACTGCGGAAGCGCGCGCTATTTTACCTGATAGTTATTCTCGCCATGACATTGTGAACCATGGGCGTTATCTATCTGGCTTTATCCATGCTTGCCATACTCATCAGCCTGAATTAGCGGTGACGATGATTAAAGATGTTGTGGCGGAGCCATATCGTACACAACTGCTCCCTGGTTTTGCGAAGGCGCGCGAACATGCGAAGCAAATTGGGGCATTAGCCTGTGGTATTTCAGGTTCAGGACCAACGATATTCACAATTTGCGATGATAAAAAAATCGCGGAAGAGATGGTGCAGTACCTACAACAACATTACATTCAAAATGATGAAGGCTTTGTGCATATCTGTCGTTTAGATATGGCGGGTGCAAGGACAATAGGGTAAACGATGAAACTGTATAATTTAAAAGATAACAACGAACAGGTCAGCTTCGCGCAAGCCGTGAAACAGGGATTAGGTAAGCAGCAGGGTCTCTTTTTCCCTCAAGACTTACCTGAGTTTAGCGCTAGTGAAATTGATGAATTGCTGAAATTGGATTTTGTCACTCGTAGTAGCCGTATTTTAAGTGCATTTATCGGCGACGAAATTCCTGCGGATCAGCTTGCTGCTCGGGTCAACGCTGCGTTTGCTTTCCCAGCTCCCGTTTCTAAAGTTGAAGATGATGTTGCGACTTTAGAGTTATACCACGGACCTACATTAGCATTTAAAGACTTTGGCGGGCGTTTTATGGCGCAAGCATTAAGCCAAGTAGCCGGTGGGGCACCCGTGACTATCTTAACAGCAACGTCAGGGGATACAGGCGCTGCGGTAGCACATGCATTTTATGGTTTGGATAATGTCCAAGTCGTGATCTTGTACCCAGAAGGCAAAATTAGCCCTCTGCAAGAAAAGTTGTTCTGCACACTGGGTAAAAATATTCATACTGTGGCAATTAAAGATGATTTCGATGCGTGTCAGGCGCTAGTAAAACATGCTTTTGATGATGAAGAATTGAAAAAAGCCCTGTATTTGAATTCAGCTAACTCAATCAACATTAGCCGCCTATTAGCGCAAATTTGCTATTACTTTGAAGCCGTTGCTCAGATCCCAGCAGAAAAACGTGATCAATTGGTGATCTCAGTCCCAAGCGGTAACTTTGGGGATCTGACCGCCGGCTTATTGGCAAAATCCATGGGATTACCAGTAAAACGCTTTATTGCTGCGACTAACGTTAATGATACGGTTCCTCGCTACCTAGTCGATGGAAAATGGGCACCGCATCAAACGGTGGCAACTTTATCTAATGCAATGGATGTGAGTCAGCCAAATAACTGGCCACGTATTGAGGAATTATTCCGCCGTAAAGGGTGGTCATTAAAAGACCTTGGTTACGGGGCGGTGAGTGATGAAGTGACTCAAGAGACGGTACGTGAGCTGGACAAAAAGGGGTATTTATCTGAGCCTCATGCTGCGGTTGCGTATCGTGTGCTGCGTGATCAATTACAAGATGGTGAGTATGGCTTGTTCTTGGGAACTGCTCACCCAGCGAAATTTAAAGAGAGCGTTGAAGCGATTTTAAATAAGCAAATTACACTGCCACAAGAACTGGCTGAACGCGCAGATTTACCACTGCTTTCTCACTTCTTACCATCAGATTTCGCTCAGTTACGTGAATTTTTAATGAAGTTAGCGCCTAAACAATAGTTTTTATCAATAGGTGGTTTAAAAACGGAAGCTAAGTTGGCTTCCGTTTTTTATGGTGTCGTTTATTGGAGGATCAATAGATTGAGCCATCTGCGCCATCTTGACCGCCATTTGGTCCGCCTTTTCCACCTTTACCCGCTTGTCCTCCGATACCTGCATTTCCACCATTTCCGCCATTACCACTCCCGTCACCATCTCCTCCATTGCCTCCGTGACCGCCATTGCTTCCTCCATGCCCTCCATTACCCCCATTTCCATTGGTGGAGCCGTTACCGCCATTTCCTCCGTTACCTAAACCATCTCCGTTGCCACCGTGTCCGCCATTACCCCCATTTATTCCCCCATTCCCACCGTTACCGCCATTTCCATTACTGCCTGGTGTGGCGTGTCCCCCATGACTACCGTGCCCATTGTTGCCGCCATTCCCTCCATTTCCTCCATGTTGGCCATTACCTCCAGAGCCCCCATTTCCACCTAGACCTCCATTGTGGTCATTACCACCGCTGCCATTTTGACCGTGGCTACCATTGATAGATTGTTCCGAGAAATAAAAATAATGACCGTGGCAATAAAGAGGTACACAAAAATTAGATCGATAAATATTATCGATAATAATAAATTTATTTATATTAAATAAATTATGTTTATTAAGTTGAAAGTTATTTGAATGACTTAGTATTGGTGTTGTTGTGAAAAATAAAATAGTGAATAATTGAAATAGAGATTGAGTTTTCATTGTATCCTCCATCCCCCCTTATTAGAGAAGGGGGGAATAATTAAATAATCGGGTTTATTTAATTTCCATTGCCGCCATTACCACCATTTCCACCATGCCCACCGCTACCACCACTTCCGCCATTACCACCATTGCCTCCGTGTCCGCCATTACCGCCATTTCCGCCATTGCTCCATAAGTATTCAGTGGTAGATTGCTGGTCATTAACCGGTATTGTCATAGCAAAAGTTGATAAAGGGAATAATAAGGTGATTAGGATAGTAGAGATTTTACGCATATAAATTCCTCGTTATAAAGTGAATTAATTAAACTGCAAATAAAGCTTAAATGACTCACTTAAATAATTAAAGAATGTTGTTGGTTAATTAATGGATTAAATTTAGTCTAGGTGAATATAAAATAGTAAACAAAAGTTTTATTCGTTCGTTTGTATTTAAATAAATATACGAAAATAGAAAGCTATCCCTTAAATACCTTATTAAGCGATAGCTCTAGCAGAAAGGTTAAATAGAATCTTCAAGAATAAGCTCAATGGCCTTTAATTCATCTTGGTTAAAATCCCGTTTTTCCATCATACCGAGTGCATCATCAATTTGGCTGATACGGCTTGCTCCAATGAGTACAGAGGTAATACGGTCGTGACGTAGTAACCACGCAAGGGACATTTGGCTCAGTTTTTGTCCTCGAGCGAATGCAAGGTCATTGAGCTTTTTCACTTTAGCCAGCACAGCAGAGGTCAGTCTTTCTGGAGGGAGTGATGGATTACCTGCGGCACGAGAATCAGCAGGAATGCCATTAAGATATCGGTCCGTTAAAATCCCGCCAGCTAATGGAGAATAAGCAATAGAGCCGACACCTTCTTCTTCGAGTAAATCAAGAAGACCTTCTTCAGGTGTTCGTTCTAGCATGGAATACTTGGGTTGATGGATTAAGCAAGGAGTGCCCAGTTGCTCGAGAATACGAATGGCTTCTTGCGCGGTTTCTGCGGGGTAGTTAGAGATTCCTACATAGAGAGCCTTACCTTGACGAACAATCAGATCAAGGGCAGCCATCGTTTCTTCCAATGGTGTTTGAGGATCAGGTCTATGGTGATAGAAAATATCTACGTAATCGACCCCAATTCTTTTTAAACTTTGGTTCAGGCTAGCAATTAAATATTTTTTACTGCCCCAATCCCCATAAGGTCCTTCCCACATGGTGTAACCTGCTTTAGAGGAGATGATCATTTCATCACGATAAGGTAGAAAATCTTGCTTAAGGATACGCCCAAATTGTTGTTCTGCGGAGCCTGGAGGGGGACCGTAATTATTGGCAAGATCGAAATGAGTGATGCCATGATCAAAAGCATGCCTTAGCATGGCACGGCAGTTATCAATTGGTTTGTTATCACCAAAATTATGCCAGAGTCCCAAAGAGATAAGTGGGAGTTTTAATCCACTCCGACCGCACTGACGATATTCCATTTCTGTGTAACGATGTGATGCAGCAGAATATGGCATTGATCACCTCCAAAATAAATGGCAAAGACTGACTTGGATTCTGGCATAAGTCTTTCAAGTCCACTGGTGAAAGAATGCTATACCCCATGCGCGTGTTTATTTTATCGCCAAATTGTGACGGAGATTTGAAATAGAGTGTCGAATGTTGAGTATGAATTTTGTAGGGCGTGGTGTGCACCCTACAAATCAAGATGGTGAGTTTGGTTTTTAAGCTTGTTCGGGGCGTGTAAAGACTAATTCATTGCCTTTCGATTGTGACTGGTCAAACTGATAACCGTCTAAATTAAAGTCGGACAACTGTTCTGATTTAGTGAGTTTATTTTGGATAATAAAACGGCTCATTAATCCTCGTGCTTTTTTTGCATAAAAGCTGATGACTTTATATTTACCATTTTTTTCATCTAAGAAGACCGGCTTGATAATTGTGCCGTCTAATTTTTTGGTGTTCACAGATTTAAAATATTCATCAGATGCTAAATTAACGAGGATGTTATCCCCTTGGGCCGCGAGCGCCTTATTCAAATGCTCAGTGATGATGTTTCCCCAAAATTCGTATAAGTCTTTGCCGCGGCTATTTTTAAGGCGGATACCCATTTCTAAACGATAAGGTTGCATTAAATCTAATGGGCGTAAAACACCGTATAACCCTGATAACATACGTAAATGTTGTTGAGCAAATTCGAAATCAGCAGGCGAGAAGGTCTCTGCTTGCATACCAGTATACACATCACCTTTAAAGGCAAGGATAGCTTGGCGTGCGTTATCAGGAGTAAAGTTGGGTTGCCATTCACCAAAACGCGCTGCATTTAATCCTGCGAGTTTGTCACTGATTTTCATTAGGCTTGCGATATCTGCCGGCGTGAGTTTTCGGCACGTTTTTATTAATTTCTCAGATTCAGAGAGTAGCTCTGGTTGGGTAAAAGTGTCGATAGGTAGCGGGCTTTCGTAGTCTAATGTTTTGGCAGGTGAAATGGTAATCAGCATAACTTGACCCTTATGATAGTAAATTTATCCGTTACTTTAACAAAAAATCGGATGGAATAGCGAATCGCTGTAATAAGTCGCTCTTATGATGGTTATCTGGTTTACTGAGGTTATGACACTCTCAAGCTAAATGCATTCAGTTCCTAAGGTTATTGCGAAAACGATTGCTGATCAAATAGTTGCTTGCAAGGATATTTCCTCGCTTGCAGCAACGTAGATGCGTGATATTATCATGGGACGGTGCGGCGCTAGCCTCAATTCCTTAATAATACACAAAGTAGTTTAAGTTGCAGGTAGGCGGCAAGAAATCGAATTCCTAGGAGCATACACAAGTATGTGACTAGGATGAGTGAATGCAGCCAACACCCCTACAACTTGAAGCATGACGGGTTCACCCTAAATAGTTCAAGTGGTAGGTAGGCGGCAAGAAAATGAATTCCTAGGAGCATACACAAGTATGTGACTAGGATGAGTGAACGCAGCCAACACCCCTACAACTTGAAATATGACGGGTATAACAACGAGATTAAAGAAATGACCGACAAACTAACCTCCTTACGTAGTCTGACAACTGTTGTTGCCGACACTGGCGACATCGAAGCGATGAAGCTGTACAAACCACAAGATGCGACGACTAACCCATCGCTGATTTTAAATGCTGCACAAATTCCTGAATACCGTAAATTAATTGATGAAGCGGTAGAATGGGCTCGTAAGCAAAGTAACAACCGTGAGCAACAAATTGTCGATGCATGTGACAAACTGGCTGTTAATATCGGTCTGGAAATTCTGAAATTAGTACCGGGTCGTATCTCAACAGAAGTTGATGCGCGTCTTTCTTATGATGAAGAAGCGTGTATTACTAAAGCTCGCCGTTTGATGAAAATGTACAACGAAGCTGGTATCAGCAACGATCGTATTTTGATCAAATTAGCCTCTACTTGGCAGGGTATCCGCGCTGCGGAAAAACTGGAAAAAGAAGGCATCAACTGTAACTTAACCTTATTATTCTCTTTTGCTCAAGCGCGTGCTTGTGCGGAAGCGGGTGTTTACCTGATCTCCCCATTCGTGGGTCGAATCCTTGACTGGTACAAAGCAAACACAGATAAGAAAGAGTTTGCTGCACACGAAGATCCAGGCGTGGTTTCAGTGACTGAAATTTACAACTTCTATAAAGCGCATGGTTATAAAACTGTCGTAATGGGCGCAAGCTTCCGTAACGTTGGTGAAATCATTGAGCTAGCGGGTTGCGACCGTCTGACAATCTCTCCAGCATTACTGAAAGAGCTGTCTGAATCACAAGGTGAATTAGTTTGTAAGCTGAAAGATGCTGGCAAAACTCAAGAGCCGGGCGCTAAATTGACAGAAGCTGAGTTCTACTGGCAGCATAACCAAGATCCAATGGCGGTTGATAAACTGTCTGACGGTATCCGTAAGTTCGCTGTTGACCAAGAAAAACTGGAAAAAATGATCGCAGCTCTGCTGTAATTTCCTTTTTCTTA
Organism: Providencia sp. PROV033; assembly: GCF_028484855.1. Taxonomy (NCBI): domain Bacteria; kingdom Pseudomonadati; phylum Pseudomonadota; class Gammaproteobacteria; order Enterobacterales; family Morganellaceae; genus Providencia; species Providencia sp. PROV033. The sequence continues at coordinate 18,112 of NZ_JAMPSW010000023.1, forward strand.
GAAAACCCAGTCAAATTGGCTGGGTTTTTTTATGTCGTTTTTTCATTGATTAAACTCGCAATTCCATATTTCGGCACAAACACGACGCTGTCAGCGATTCATGCTCATGGTATGATGCAGCATGTTTATTATTGTTGGTGTGGTATTTTCTCGCCAAGTGAACGAATTTAAATGATTAATTTTTGAGGTTTGTATGAATGAGTTGCGCATAGGTCTGGTGTCGGTTTCTGATCGTGCTTCAGGCGGTATCTACGAAGATAAAGGGATCCCAGCACTCGAGGAGTGGCTAACGAAAACAATCACCACACCTTTTCGTGTAGAAACTCGTTTGATCCCTGATGAGCAAGTCATGATAGAGCAGACGCTGTGTGAGCTGGTGGACGAGTTTTCTTGCCATTTAGTTTTGACAACGGGTGGGACAGGACCAGCTCGCCGCGATGTCACGCCAGATGCGACTCTCGCCATTGCTGATCGTGAAATGCCAGGATTTGGAGAGCAGATGCGCCAAATCAGCTTGAAATTCGTACCAACAGCGATTTTATCTCGTCAAGTCGGCGTGATCCGTAATCAGTCATTGATTCTAAATTTACCGGGGCAGCCAAAAGCGATTGCTGAAACCTTGGAAGGCCTGAAAGATAAAGAAGGGAATGTATTAGTATCGGGTATTTTTGCCAGCGTTCCTTATTGTATTCAACTACTTGATGGTCCATACATTGAAACGGATGAGACTATCGTTAAAGCATTCAGACCAAAATCCGCCATTCGTGTAGTTGAGTGATCTCTTCTAAAAAATCAGGCAGAGCGTCATGCCTGCCTGATAATTCTGATTACAGCTTCTATTAATATTCGAAATTAGCTACGTCGTAAAACTAACTACGCTGACCAATTGGCAGAATTGTTTTGCCATACTGCTCATTCAAGACTTCAGCCATTGCTAGATAAAAGGCGCTTGCGCCACAGATAATCCCTTCATAGCCAGCGAACTGAAGTAAAGTGGCATTGTTCGTGAAATTGCCTATTGCTAACATGGCGAACAGTACGGTTAAGCTGCCGAAGATAAATTGCAGCACAAAGTTTGTTTTGAAGGTGCCTAAGAACATAAAGAATGTAAAAATTCCCCACAACAGCAGGAACATCCCTAAAAATGCAGGATCAGTGGCTTCTGCTAATCCCATAGTAGGTAAAAACAGCAAACCGACTAATGCAAGCCAAAAAAAGCCGTAAGAGGTAAATGCAGTTGCACCGAAAGTATTGCCTTTCTTATATTCAATAATTCCAGCAATCACTTGCGCGATACCACCGTAGAAAATTCCCATGCTTAAAATAACCGATGAGAGAGGGAAAAAACCTGCATTATGAATATTCAGCAGGATTGTTGTCATACCAAAGCCCAATAAACCGAGTGGGCCTGGATTGGCAAGCGAACTAGATTGCATATAACCTCTGGTAAAGTATTTAAAAATCAAATAGATATAATGAATGATTATTCCCCTATAGGAAGGGGAGGCGCATAATACGCAGTTTTAATTGTCGAAACAATGATCAAGAGACGGGTTTATTTACATTAAATGTAAAATTTTTTTAGTTTTCCCCCTTGATGAATGAATTTGTGACCCCATCTTTAAGACATCAACAGTTATCAATCTAAATTATTGCGAGTTGCAAAAAAAATTAAGGTTGGAGTAAAAACTCCCTTGAAAATGAAATATTGAGCCTTATATAGATTGATATCGAAATTAAATGAAAAGAATTCCTTTGGAGGCGTTTTAAATGGGTAAAATTATTGGTATCGACTTAGGTACAACTAACTCATGCGTTGCAATTATGGATGGCACTACTGCGCGTGTTCTTGAGAACAGCGAAGGTGATAGAACTACTCCTTCCATCATTGCGTATACACAAGATGGTGAAATTTTAGTTGGTCAGCCAGCAAAACGTCAGGCTGTAACTAACCCAGAAAACACATTATTTGCGATCAAACGTTTGATCGGTCGTCGTTTCCAAGACGAAGAAGTTCAGCGCGACGTGTCTATCATGCCATACAAAATTATTGCGGCTGATAACGGTGATGCGTGGTTAGATGTGAAAGGCCAAAAAATGGCTCCACCACAAGTCTCTGCTGAAGTTTTGAAAAAAATGAAGAAAACTGCGGAAGATTATCTGGGTGAGCCAGTAACTGAAGCGGTTATCACTGTACCAGCATACTTTAACGATGCTCAGCGTCAAGCAACCAAAGATGCGGGTCGTATCGCTGGTTTAGACGTAAAACGTATCATCAACGAACCAACAGCAGCAGCGCTGGCGTACGGTTTGGATAGAGAAGTCGGCAACCGTACTATCGCGGTATATGACTTAGGTGGTGGTACATTCGACTTATCTATCATCGAAATCGATGAAGTTGATGGCGAAAAAACCTATGAAGTTCTGGCAACCAACGGTGATACTCACTTAGGTGGTGAAGACTTCGATACTCGTTTAATCAACTACTTAGTTGATGAGTTTAAGAAAGAACAAGGTGTTGACCTGCGCAATGATCCGCTGGCAATGCAACGTCTGAAAGAATCTGCTGAAAAAGCAAAAATTGAGCTGTCTTCCGCTCAACAAACTGACGTTAACCTGCCATACATCACTGCGGATGCAACTGGTCCAAAACACATGAACATCAAAGTGACTCGTGCAAAACTGGAGTCACTGGTAGAAGATTTAGTTAAACGTTCTATGGAGCCAGTCAAAGTTGCTCTGCAAGACGCTGGCTTAAGCGTAGGTGACATCAACGACGTTATCTTAGTTGGTGGTCAGACTCGTATGCCAATGGTTCAAAAAGTGGTTGCTGATTTCTTCGGTAAAGAACCACGTAAAGATGTGAACCCAGATGAAGCCGTTGCAATCGGTGCAGCAGTACAAGGTGGTGTATTAGCAGGTGATGTTAAAGACGTTCTGTTACTTGATGTAACACCACTGTCTTTAGGTATCGAAACCATGGGTGGCGTGATGACTTCGTTAATTTCGAAAAACACCACTATCCCAACTAAACACAGCCAAGTGTTCTCAACTGCTGAAGATAACCAAGCTGCCGTGACTATTCACGTGCTGCAAGGTGAACGTAAACGTGCAAGTGATAACAAATCACTGGGTCAGTTTAATTTAGATGGTATTCAAGCAGCACCACGCGGCATGCCACAAATCGAAGTGACTTTTGACATCGATGCGGATGGTATCTTGCATGTTTCTGCGAAAGACAAAAACAGCGGTCGTGAGCAAAACATTACCATTAAGGCTTCTTCTGGTCTGAATGATGAAGAAATCGAAAAAATGGTACGTGATGCGGAAGCAAACGCTGAAGCAGACCGTAAATTTGAAGAGTTAGTACAGGTTCGTAACCAAGCTGACCAACTGATCCACGGTACTCGTAAACAAATCGAAGAAGCGGGCGATAAATTACCAGCAGAAGATAAAGCTAACATCGAAAAAGCAACTTCAGAATTAGAAGTCGCTTCTAAAGGTGAAGATAAAGCTGATATCGAAGCGAAAATCCAAGTGCTGGTAACGGCATCTGCGAAACTTCTGGAAATTGCACAGCAACAAGCTCAAGCGGGCGCTGCGGGTGCAGGTGCAGAAGCGAAGAAAGATGACGACGTTGTTGATGCTGAATTCGAAGAAGTTAACGACAAAGACAAAAAATAAGGCCCTTAGCGGGCGCAGTGACTATAGCAAGAATGTGACATAGTGACTGATACCGGACACGGGCGTTGAGGGAACTCTGCGCCCGTGTCTGCATGTTAAGGGAAAAATAAATGGCGAAAAGAGATTTTTATGAGGTTTTAGGCCTCGAAAAAAATGCTTCAGACAAAGACATCAAGCGAGCGTATAAGCGCTTAGCGATGAAGCACCATCCTGACCGTAATCAGGAGAAAAAAGATGAAGCGGAAGAGAAATTTAAAGAGATAAAAGAAGCTTACGAAGTCCTATCCGACGAGCAAAAACGTGCAGCTTATGATCAATATGGTCATGCCGCGTTTGAACAAGGCGGTATGGGCGGCGGTGGCGGTGGATTCGGCGGCTTTGGTGGCGGCGACTTCAATAGTGATATTTTTGGTGACATCTTCGGTGACATTTTTGGTGGAGGTCGACGCCAACAGCGCCCAAGCCGTGGTTCTGATCTGCAATACAACATGGAACTGACTCTTGAAGAAGCAGTCCGTGGAGTGACCAAAGAGATCCGTATCCCAACACTTGAAAGTTGTGATGTGTGCCACGGTAGTGGTGCGAAACCGGGGACGAGTGCGGAAACTTGCCAAACCTGTCATGGTATGGGGCAAGTCCATATGCGCCAAGGTTTCTTCTCAGTGCAACAAGCTTGTCCAACCTGTCACGGTCGCGGAAAAATTATCAAAGACCCATGCAATAAATGTCATGGTCAAGGTCGCGTAGAGAAATACAAAACCTTATCCGTTAAGATCCCTGCTGGGGTTGATACTGGTGACCGCGTTCGTTTATCAGGTGAGGGTGAAGCCGGAGCAAATGGCGCACCAGCAGGTGATTTATTCGTTCAAATGCATGTTTTACCTCACGATATTTTTGAGCGTGATGGTAATAACTTACATTGCGAAGTACCAATCAACTTTGCAACGGCAGCACTGGGTGGCGAAATCGAAGTGCCAACACTTGATGGGCGCGTTAAACTGAAAATTCCTGCGGAAACCCAAACGGGTAAAACATTCCGTATGAAAGGTAAGGGCGTGAAATCAGTGCGTGGTGGAATGCAAGGTGACTTAATGTGTCACATTGTTGTTGAAACGCCAGTGAAACTGAATGAGAAACAAAAAGAGTTGCTTAGAGAGTTTGGTGAATCGTTAGGTGGCTCTGGAGGCGAAAAAAATAGCCCACGTTCAAAACGTTTTTTAGATGGCGTGAAGAAATTCTTTGATGATCTCACCAACAAATAATGGTTTGATCTCTCAGTAAAAAATAATGGCTGATCCAGTGAAATACTGAATCAGCCATTTTTTTATTTGACGACTTCGCCACTATCAATGACGGTTTTTCGAACTTGATCCGCAAATTGCAGAGCTTCTTTCACAATGGCACTTTCATCTACTGTGAGCACTTTACGATCTTCCATTAGTAGGCTTCCATCAACGATAGAATGACGTACATTGGATGCATTAGCACCATAAACGAGAGCGGCATAAGGGCTGTACATCGGTACCATATTAGGTGATTTAGTATCAACAACAATGATATCCGCCAACTTCCCTGCTTCAAGAGACCCTAATTTATCTTCCATATGAATCGCTTTCGCGGAGCCTTTAGTCGCTAGTTCAACCACGGTTATCGGTGGCATCGCAGCTCTATCTTTATTCTCAAGCTTATGAATTTTACCGACTAAATTAAGTTCATTCATGGTTGTTAAGGTATTGCTCGACATAGGGCCATCAGTTCCTAAGCCTACGCGAACCCCTTTCGCTAACATGGCGGTGACAGGGGCAACGCCCTTGGCTGATTTTGTATTCGCGCTGACATTATGCGCGACTCCGACATCGTATTGCTTGAGGAGGTCGATATCGCTGTCATTGACCATAATGGCATGAGCTGCGATCACTTTACTGTTTAATGCACCAATATCCGCCATGTATTGCACTGGGCTTTTGCCTCCAGTACGTTTGGCAATTTCTTCTTGTTCTCGGTCGGTTTCCGCTAAGTGGATCATAACGGGGACATCAAGCTCTTGAGAAAGTTTGGAAATTTTCTGTAAATGCTCGGTAGTATTGGTATAAGGGGCATGAGGTGCAAAAGCTGGCGTAATGCGAGGATGATCTTTGTATTGATTGATAAAATTCACTGCATAGGCGATGCCTTCATCCGCATTTTGGGCATCAGCAACTGGGAATTTAATAACAGATTCACCAAGGATTGCACGCATACCAATTTTATCGACAGTTTTTGCTACTTCATCTTCAAAATAGTACATATCTACGTATGTGGTAACGCCCCCTTTTAGCATCTCGACATTGGCTAAGTTAGCGCCTACCCGCACCATTTCTCGGGAAACCATCTTACTTTCTAATGGAAAAATGTAGCGGTGTAATCGATCTGGTACATCATCAGCAAGGGAGCGAAATACTGTCATTGATGCATGAGTGTGGGTATTGATTAATCCTGGCATGACAATATCACCATCAACATTAAGTTGTTTTTTGGCAGTATATTGCTTGGTGAGTTCAGGACCACCCACCGCCACAATTTTGTTTTTATCAATAACGACAGTGCCATTTTCAATCACTTTATTGTGGGCATCCATCGTCAAAATGGTTCCATCAACAATCATTAAATCCGCTGGCGTGGCGGCAAGTGCCGCTATTGGCGCCGCTATCATTGACATGGCAACTAAAGATCGGAGTAAGGTCATTTTTACCTCATGACTAAATGAAAAATTAACGCTAAATATTATTGGTATTGAAAATAGGATGTGAAAAACACATTAATAACATCACTATCTTAACTGGATAGTTTTGCAAGTAACACCCCAAGTAAAATGACAATACAAGCAAGTACTCGCATGGCATTAAATTTTTCCTTGAGAAATACAATTGAGAGAAACATAGCGAAGAGAACGCTGGTTTCACGGATGGCAGCAACAATAACGATAGGCGCTTGGCTCATAGCCCAGATTGCGATGCCATAACTAATTAGTTGCATTAACCCACCGAGTAATCCCGAACGCCAATATTGTTGAAATCCGTGTAGGAGTGAACTTTTATATTTCATTACTCCGGGGAGCGCGAGTACTGCGCCATTAAGTAAGAATAGCCATAAGGTATAGACAATCGGATCTTGGCTGGCTCTTGAACCATATCCATCAGAGAGGGTATAGCAGGCAGTAAAAAAGGCGGTGGATAATGCAAAAATTAGAGCCTTTCCTTTGATATTCAATGAAAATTTTCGCCCTGCAAAAGCGATGGCGATCACCCCTGAAATGATAAATATAATTCCAACAAAACTCATGAATGGTAGGGATTCATTAAATAAAACAATACTTAATAACGCAGTAATTAACGGAGCAGAACCCCGAGAAATAGGGTAAATCTGGCTGAGATCGCCATGGTTGTATGCTTGGCTGAGAAAGTAGATATAACCGATATGAAAGAATACCGACAAAATTAACCATGGCACCGCTTCAGGTGTCGGGAGCCCAAACCAAAATAGCGCGGGAATGGTTAAAATACCTGAAAAAACGGCAATCATCACTAGACCGAAGAAACGGTCATTACCAAATTTAACGAGAGCGTTCCAACTGGCATGACAAAACGCGGCAAACACCACAGAAAGCAGAACGTATAGAGACATAATATAGAGAAATAATGATTGCCCAAGGGATGCCTGAGTATCACACAAAGTGGCTTTTTTATGAAGGGACTCACAAGGAATAGCGGAAAGGGGCTTTTATTTTTGCGAAGGGCTTCGAAAATCAAAAAATAAATGATTTTTTAGGCTTTCCAGAACAATTATTTTTCCTTAGTCTCTAAAAAATTTGAATTTTTAAAGTGCTTAACTTAATAAATTTATTGTTGGTTTTTAGAATAGTTGCCTATAGTTAAATTAACGATTTATTATCATTCGTTGTGATCTCAATTATCAAATGCTCGGAAATTACGATCATTAATGGATAAATAAACGATTTTTTACGAATTAATGATTATCATAATATTAACATTCAAAAATATTTTTTGAGGTTATTCATATGACAGCAATTATTCGTAAATTTTTAAAGTTAGAAGCAGCAGGAGGGCTACTCCTAATTATTGCTGCCATCGTCGCTTTAATAATGGCTAACACGCCATTACAGGGAGCTTACCAGCAATTTTTAGATATTCCGGTATCCATTAAAATTTCCTCATTTGGATTAGATAAACCTCTGATTCTATGGATTAATGATTTTTTAATGGCGATCTTTTTCCTTGTTGTAGGTTTAGAGGTAAAGCGTGAATTATTGGAAGGATCCCTCGCGGGGCGCGATAAAGCAATATTTCCAGCAATCGCTGCTGTGGGTGGAATGATTGCACCCGCGTTAGTTTATCTAGCGTTTAATGGTGCAGATGATATTACTCGTCAAGGATGGGCTATCCCTGCCGCAACAGATATCGCGTTTGCGTTAGGCGTGATGGCGCTGCTGGGTAAGCGAGTTCCTACGGAACTGAAAGTATTCTTGTTGGCGTTAGCTATCATTGATGACCTGGGTGTTATTGTGATTATCGCCTTCTTTTACACAAGTTCAGTGTCTGTCATCGCATTGAGTTTAGCGGCGTTGTGTGTGGCGATTCTTTGTATGATGAACTGGCGTCGAGTAGAGAATACAGCGGCTTACTTAGTGATCGGCCTTATTTTATGGGTCTGTATTTTAAAATCAGGAGTTCATGCCACGCTGGCTGGGGTGATTGTCGGTTTCTTAATTCCATTAAGAGGCACAAACAATACAAAACCCTCAGAAGAGTTGGAGCATGTGCTACACCCTTGGGTTGTTTATTTAATTTTGCCAATTTTTGCGTTTGCAAACTCAGGGGTACAGCTCAATGGCGTCACTTTTGATGGGTTAATGAGTTCATTACCACTTGGTGTCGCGGCGGGGTTAATATTAGGCAAACCAGTCGGTATTTTCTTATTTAGCTGGATTTCAGTAAAAGTAGGGTTGGCGAAACTGCCAGCATCGATTAACTTGAAGCAAGTATTTGCGGTTTCAGTGCTTTGTGGGATCGGTTTTACTATGTCTATCTTTATCACTGGTCTTGCCTTTGAAGGACTTGATGAGGTGTATAGTACCTACTCTAGGTTGGGTATTTTAATCGGTTCGACAACAGCAGCAGTGCTTGGGTACTTTATGTTAAGAGTCGTGTTACCGAAACCAAAAAATGCACTCAGTAGTGAAGAATAAACATAATAGACGTAATTATTAGTAAGAATTTTCGAGTTAATCTTCTATGATATGCCCGCGGTATGAGTTGCATACTGCGGGTATTTTAACTTATAACTCCCGATTACGGGGTACGGGTAAAGCGTATGGTCAGTATGTACTACGATAATTATTGGCGATACAAAAGGAATCGATATGCGGGTTTCACATCTTAATTTTAACCACCTTTACTATTTCTGGCATGTTTGTAAGGAAGGCTCTGTTGTCGGGGCTGCTGAAGCTCTTTACCTGACTCCACAAACAATTACTGGGCAAATTAAGGCGCTAGAAGAGCGTTTAGGTGGCAAATTATTTAAGCGTCAAGGTCGAGGATTAGTTCCTTCGGAATTGGGACAGCTTATTTTCCGTTATGCAGACAAAATGTTCATGCTCAGCCAAGAAATGCTGGATATTGTCAACTACAGCAGAGAATCAAATCTGCTATTTGATGTGGGTGTGGCTGATGCATTATCGAAACGTTTGGTAAGTCGAGTACTAGAAACGGCAGTTGTGGAACATGAACAAATTCATTTACGCTGTTTTGAATCTACGCATGAATTGTTATTAGAGCAATTAAGCCAACATAAACTGGATATGATTTTGTCTGATTGTCCGGTGGATTCTTCACAGCAAGAGGGGCTATTTTCCGTAAAATTAGGTGAATGCAGCGTCAGTTTTTTCTGTCGTCAGCCTGTACCGAAGAAACCATTCCCTGAATGTCTTGAGGAGCGTCGGTTATTAATTCCTGGGCGTCGCTCTATGTTAGGTCGTCATTTATTAACATGGATTCGCAATAAAAACCTGCAAGTGGAAGTGCTAGGTGAATTTGATGATGCAGCTTTAATGAAAGCATTTGGGATGTATCACAATGCTATTTTTGTGGCACCTTCTTTGTATGCAAAAGATATTTTTGCTGATGATGAAGTGCAAGAGATTGGGTGTTTAGATAGCGTTAAAGAAGAATATTACGTAATTTTTGCGGAACGGATGATCCAACATCCAGCAGTGCAACGGGTCTGCAACAAAGATTTTTCTGAGTTATTCTCAGCGCCATTCAATAATTTAGAACAGAAAGTGTAGAGCGATAAATTTTGCAGACAAAAAAACCGGCCTAAGCCGGTTTTTTTAATAATCAAGAAGCGAAATTACATTGCTTTGATTTGAGCAACTAAGTTAGCTTTATGACGTGCTGCTTTGTTTTTGTGGATCAGGCCTTTGCTAGCGTGGCGATCAACAATAGGTTGCATGTCATTGAATGCTTTCTGAGCAGCTTCTTTATCGCCTGCAGCGATAGCAAGGTAAACTTTCTTAATAAAAGTACGTACCATAGAGCGACGGCTAGCGTTGTGCTGGCGACGTTTCTCTGATTGAACGGCACGTTTCTTAGCTGATTTGATATTAGCCAAGGTCCAACTCCCAAATGTATTCTATTGAGGACAATTTAAAGGTCAAGGAATATGCCCTTTCGCCCTTCATTTGTCAATGGATTTGTGCAAATAAACATCGTGTACTTCGATGCCAATGCGTTGTGAATGGTGCAAGATTCTATCAGTAAATATCAGAAGAATACAGATCTGAGCGTGAAAAAAAGCATAATTGATGGAAGATATTTTAAATCATTTTGCAGAAAAAAATATTTTAGTGATATCCATCATTCATCAAGAGAAAATTTGGCTGCCAGTAGGTTGTTTTTTATACAGTTTGGTTTGCGATCCAAAATGGATGATAAGAAAACTATAAAAATTAAATATTTTTAGAGATCTCCGAGTAAATTTGTTGTATTGATAATCTATTGGTTATCCAAACTTTTTTGATTTGTTTACCCACAAGGATGAGATTCAATGGCGCAGTGTCGTGCAGAAAGATGCTTCGCAGTGTAAAATCATCGGATTAAATAGTGTAGAGATCAAAAAAATAGGGTTTAATGAAAGCTTTTACGAACTTAGGTTAACCTTATGCGTCGTACAAGGTATAATCCTGCAATTTCCTCGGTATTGAGCCAGTTATGGAGCTAATTCGCGGTATACAAAATATCCGGTCGTACCATCATGGTTGCGTACTGACTATTGGTAATTTTGATGGTGTTCATCGTGGGCACCAAGTGTTACTTCAAAATTTGAAGCTTAAGGGTAAGCAGTTAGGTTTACCAACTGTTGTGATGATTTTTGAACCACAGCCCCTTGAGTTTTTTACGGGTGACAAGGCGCCTGCGCGTTTGACACGCCTAAGAGATAAAGTGAAGTACCTTGCAGATAGCGGGGTCGATTATCTGTTATGTGTGGAATTTAACCAGCATTTTGCCTCATTAACACCTGATGCTTTTGTATCTGACTTGTTGGTCGATAAACTCGGTGTGAAATATCTCGCCATTGGTGATGATTTCCGATTTGGAAAAAATCGCATGGGAGATTTTGCTTTTTTACAGCAAGCGGGTCAAAAGTTTGGTTTTGAAGTTGCCGACACGGAAAGCTTTTGTGATTCAGGTGTGCGTGTCAGCAGCACAGCAATCCGTAAAGCGATTCAAAACAATGATCTGCCATTAGCTGAAAATTTACTCGGGCACACTTACCGTATCAGCGGGCGAGTGGTTCATGGTAATCAGTTAGGTCGAACAATAGGTTTTCCGACGGCAAACCTACCGTTAAAACGTTTAGTCACGCCTGTTACAGGTGTGTATGCTGTAGAAGTTCATGGCTTGGGTGATAAGCCTGTGCCGGGTGTGGCAAATATTGGTACACGCCCAACGGTATCTGGAAAAGGTACCCAGTTAGAAGTCCATCTGATTGATGCACATATGGATTTATATGGGCGTCATATTGATGTTGTGTTGCGTAAAAAGTTACGTGATGAACAGCGGTTTGCTTCGTTGGACGCGCTGAAGGAGCAAATTGCTAATGATGTAGTTGCAGCAAGAGAATACCTCGCTGCAATTGGAATCAGATAATTTAGCGGAAAATTGGAACTGAGAATCGATGAGTGACTATAAAAATACCCTGAATCTACCAGAAACAGGGTTCCCAATGCGTGGCGATCTCGCTAAACGCGAACCACAGATGTTAGAACGCTGGTACAAAGAAGGTTTGTATCAAGCAATCCGTAAAGCAAAATCGGGCAAGAAAACGTTTATTCTGCACGATGGTCCTCCGTATGCTAACGGTAGTATTCATATTGGTCACTCAGTAAACAAAATTCTCAAAGATATTATTATTAAATCCAAAGGGTTGGCGGGCTTTGATTCCCCATACATCCCTGGTTGGGACTGCCACGGCTTACCTATTGAACACAAAGTTGAACAAATTGTAGGTAAACCAGGGGAAAAAGTTTCCGCCGCTGAATTTCGTGCAAAATGCCGTGAATATGCTAAAGAGCAAATTGAAGGGCAAAAAGCTGATTTTATGCGTTTAGGTGTGTTAGGTGAGTGGGACAAACCTTATCTGACAATGGATTTTAAAACCGAAGCGAACATCATCCGAGCTCTGGCAAAAACTATCGCGAATGGTCACTTAGTGAAGGGTGCTAAGCCTGTTCATTGGTGTACAGCGTGTGGTTCTTCATTGGCTGAAGCTGAAGTTGAATATTACGATAAAACTTCCCCATCTATCTACGTTCGCTTCCCAGCGGTAGATAGCAAAGCTGTTTGCGAAAAATTTGGTGTGTCCAGCGACAAAGTCCCATCTTTAGTGATCTGGACGACTACACCTTGGACATTGCCAGCTAACCGTGCGATTTCTCTGAATCCGGAATTCAAATATTCATTAGTAGACGCGAATGGCGATTTAGTTATTCTGGCAACTGATCTAGTCGACGATGTCATGAAAACGGTAGGCATTGAGTCATGGACGGTATTAGGTGAATGTGACGGCAGTGCACTCGAGTTGCTGCGATTTGAACATCCATTTATGGGCTTCGATGTTCCTGCAATTTTAGGTGACCACGTGACTCTGGATGCCGGTACTGGTGCAGTCCATACAGCACCCGGTCATGGTCCTGAAGACTATGTTGTGGGTCAAAAATATGGCTTAGAAACCGCGAACCCAGTCGGTCCAGATGGCTGCTTCTTACCAAATACTTACCCTAGCTTAGATGGCTTATTTATTTTTAAAGCTAACGATGTGGTACTGGAAATCCTGAACGAGAAAGGCTTGCTGATGTACAAAAAAGCGATTTCTCACAGCTATCCATGTTGCTGGCGTCATAAGACCCCTGTTATTTTCCGTGCGACACCACAATGGTTTATCGGCATGGATAAAAATGGTCTGCGTGAACAATCTCTGAAAGAGATCGACATTGTTCAGTGGATCCCAGGTTGGGGTCGTGCACGTATCGAATCAATGGTCGAAAATCGTCCTGACTGGTGTATTTCGCGTCAACGTACTTGGGGTACTCCAATGTCGTTATTCGTGCATAAAGACACCGAAGAACTGCATCCGCGTACCTTAGAGTTGATGGAAGAAGTCGCTAAACGTGTTGAAGTCGATGGTATTCAAGCATGGTGGGATTTAGATCCGGCTGATCTGCTAGGCGCTGATGCTGACACTTATCGTAAAGTTCCAGACACCTTAGACGTTTGGTTTGATTCAGGATCGACCCACTTTGCCGTGGTTGATGCTCGCCCTGAATTCCACGGTAACTCTGCGGATATGTATTTGGAAGGTTCTGACCAACATCGTGGTTGGTTCATGTCTTCTCTGATGCTGTCTACCTCGATGAAAGGTAAAGCACCTTATCGCCAAGTATTGACTCACGGTTTCACCGTTGATGGTCAAGGTCGTAAGATGTCTAAATCGTTAGGTAATACAGTTAGCCCACAAGATGTAATGAACAAGCTCGGTGCTGATATTCTGCGTCTTTGGGTTGCATCAACAGACTACACGGGTGAAATCGCGGTCTCTGATGAAATTTTAAAACGTGCAGCAGATTCTTATCGTCGTATTCGTAACACCGCTCGCTTCTTACTGGCGAACTTAAATGGTTTCAATCCAGAAACAGATATGGTGAAACCCGAAGATATGGTGGTGTTAGACCGCTGGGCGGTTGGTCGTGCATTAGAAGCACAAAAAGAGATTACAAAAGCGTACGATGAGTATGATTTCTTAGGTGTTATTCAACGCTTAATGCATTTCTGCTCTATCGAGATGGGTTCATTCTATCTGGATATTATCAAAGACCGCCAGTATACCGCGAAAAGTGATAGCCTTGCGCGCCGTAGTTGCCAAACTGCGCTGTTCCATATTGTGGAAGCCTTGGTTCGCTGGATTGCACCAGTACTGTCCTTCACGTCTGATGAAATCTGGAACGAGTTACCGGGTGAGCGTGCTCAGTTTGTTCTGACAGAAGAGTGGTACAACGGTTTATTTGGCTTAGATTCATCTGAAGCGATGAATGATAACTTCTGGGCAGATTTGTTAGCCGTACGTGGCGAAGTCAATAAAGTATTAGAACAAGCGCGTACCGACAAGCTGATTGGTGGTTCACTGGAAGCATCAGTAACTTTATATGCTGATAGCGCATTAGCGGCTAAGCTGAATAGCTTAGGTGATGAACTCCGCTTCGCACTGTTAACATCTCAAGCAAGTGTAGCGGATATTGCTACTGCTCCTGAAGATGCAAAAGACAGTGAGCTGAAAGGCCTGAAAATTACCTTCAGTAAAGCGGCTGGGGAAAAATGTCCTCGTTGCTGGCATTACGCAAGTGATATTGGTGCAGTGGCAGAACAACCTGAAATCTGTGGTCGCTGTGTGACTAACGTAGCCGGAAACGGTGAATTACGTAAGTTTGCTTAATGAAGACACCTATTTGTTCTACTGGTTTGCGTTGGCTGTGGCTAACGGTTGTGATTATCGTCGCGGATTTAGCTATTAAGCAATTGGTCTTAAAAGAGCTGACTCTGTACGAACCACATCCTGTAATTCCGTACTTTAACATTATGTACGCCCAAAACTTTGGTGCGGCATTTAGTTTTCTGGCGGATAAAGGCGGCTGGCAGCGCTGGTTCTTTGCTGGCATAGCTATCGCCATCTCTATTATTCTCATGGTGATGATGTATCGCCAAAGTGTGAAGAAACGCCTGAGTAATATTGCTTATGCATTAATTATTGGTGGTGCGATCGGTAACTTATTTGACCGATTAGTACATGGCTTTGTGGTTGACTACATCGATTTTTATGTTGGTAACTGGCATTGGCCAACCTTTAATTTGGCTGACATGGCGATTTGTATTGGTGCGGCATTGGTGATTTTTGAAGGCTTTTTGCCAGATAAACCCAAACAGCAAGATGCCAAATAGAACAGATAGCACGATAGGTAAATAAAGCCCTATATTGCATACAAATAACTTCAGCCCGGTAAGCACCGGGCTGAACTTTATGACGGAAAACAGGTTTAGGTTATGTCTACTCAAATACAGGCGCAGAGTTCTGTTTTACTGAATTTCACTCTGAAATTAGAAGATGGCTCAACGGCGGATTCTTCTCAGGCACAAGGAAAGCCTGCGTTGTTTGCCCTTGGAAATGACTCGCTATCACCGGAATTAGAAGCTCAACTGATTGGGTTATCTGAAGGTGAAAAGAAAACATTTTCACTCGCGGGGGATACGGTATTTGGGAAGCATAATCCAGATTTAGTGCAATACTTTTCATTACGTGATTTTATGGAAACGGGGACCCCTGAAATTGGTACCATCATGCTGTTTACAGCAATGAATGGCAGCGAAATGCCAGGCGTTGTAAAAGCTATTGAGGGTGAGTCAATCACTGTTGATTTTAATCACCCGCTTGCTGAGCAACAAATCACTTTTGAAATTGAAGTTCTTGAAATAGACCCACAATTGGAGAGTCACCATGCAAATATTAATGGCTAATCCTCGTGGATTTTGTGCGGGTGTTGACCGTGCAATCAGTATTGTTGAGCGTGCTTTAGAAATTTATGGCGCACCAATCTATGTCCGCCATGAAGTGGTGCATAACCGCTATGTGGTTGATGATTTACGCCAGCGTGGCGCTATTTTTATTGAGGAAATCTCAGAGGTTCCTGACGGCTCTATTTTGATTTTCTCAGCCCATGGCGTTTCACAAGCGATCCGTCAAGAGGCTCGCTCACGTGATTTAACCATGTTATTTGATGCAACCTGCCCATTAGTCACCAAAGTTCATATGGAAGTGGCGAGAGCGAGCCGTAAAGGCAAAGAAGCTATTTTAATTGGTCATGCTGGGCATCCTGAAGTGGAAGGCACAATGGGGCAGTACAATAACCCTGAAGGGGGTATGTACCTTGTTGAAAGCCCTGAAGATGTATGGAAATTACAGGTCAAAGATGAAAATAACCTGAGCTTTATGACTCAGACTACGCTGTCTGTAGATGATACGTCTGATGTGATTGATGCATTAACTCGTCGATTCCCAAATATTGTGGGTCCTCGTAAAGATGATATTTGTTATGCAACGACTAACCGTCAAGAAGCGGCGCGTGAATTGGCTGAGAAAGCAGATATCGTGCTGGTTGTTGGCTCAAAAAATTCATCTAACTCAAACCGCTTAGCTGAGTTAGCGTCGAGAATGGGTAAAGCTGCGTTTCTGATTGATGGTGCGGAAGATATCCAAACTGAGTGGTTAAAAGGTAAGAGTATTATTGGGTTAACCGCTGGAGCTTCAGCCCCCGATATTTTAGTCCGCCAAGTGATTGATAGACTAAAAGAGTTAGGTGCAGATTCCGTCGTTGAGTTACAAGGACGAGAAGAAAACATCGTTTTTGAAGTCCCAAAAGAATTGCGCGTTGAAGTAAAAGAAATTAACTAACATACTGAATTTATTATAATGATAGCGACTTTATGAGTGGCTATCATTTTCTATTTTTATTTATTTTTCCTCCCTCAATACAATTTTTTCTGATAATCACGCCTCTTTCTACGCTTTTATTAATATCTCCAGATTAGTGCTGGCGTCCCGATTCAAGTTTCTTTAAGGTATAGCCAAGATTTTATTTTGGTTTTCGCCTCAATATTTACGAAAGGATCAAAAATGGCAGATTCAACTGTACGCGTTGCGATTGTCGGTGCGGGTGGGCGCATGGGGCGCCAATTAATTCAAGCAGCACAAGAACAAGACGGAATTCAACTTGGCGCAGCTATTGAGCGAGAAGGCTCTTCACTTATTGGCATCGATGCGGGTGAACTGGCGGGAATTGGGCAAATTGGAGTGAAAGTCGTTGGTCACTTAGATTCTGTCGTTAATGATTTTGATGTACTGATTGATTTCACTCGCCCTGAAGGCACCTTGCAATACTTAGCATTCTGTCAATCTCACCAAAAAGGCATGGTCATTGGAACCACAGGGTTTGATGAACAAGGAAAATTGGCTATTGCTGAAGCCGCAAAATCTATCCCAATTGTCTTCGCTGCTAACTTTAGCGTTGGTGTGAATCTGGTGCTGAAATTACTGGGAAAAGCGGCGAAAGTGATGGGAGATTACACCGATATTGAAATTATTGAAGCTCATCATCGTCATAAAGTCGATGCACCTTCAGGTACTGCGCTGGCGATGGGTGAATCTATCGCGGATGCATTAGGCAAAGATCTGAAAGAGTGCGCAGTGTATGCACGTGAAGGCTATACCGGAGAGCGTGAACCGGGCACGATTGGTTTTGCTACTGTACGTGCTGGCGATATTGTTGGTGAGCATACTGCAATGTTTGCTGATATTGGCGAGCGTGTAGAAATAAGCCACAAGGCTTCCAGTCGTATGACCTTTGCTAAAGGTGCGATAAGGGCATCATCTTGGGTTAATGGTAAGAAAGATGGTCTATACAATATGAAGGATGTCCTTAATCTTGATGGTTTGTAGTTTTTTGTAAAATAATTTTTTCTTTAAAATCAGATGACTTCATTTGAAGTCTCTGATTTATTGGTGTCTATTTATGTAATATAATTGTAACTCTTATTTTTTGTTGTCTTTGTGTTGTTTTGTCTCTTTTTTACTTAAAAATTGCACTTTAGATCCTCCATTGTCTGCGCTATTATCCATTTTGCACTTTTCTTCGCTATTAATCGTTTGCTTTTTTACCCATGAATAGTTATTTCATTAGCCTTCTATAGAAAAAATAGGTAAGAATGCAAAAAAGTAAGCTAAAAGTGAAAAAAATGCATTTTTTTCTAGACAAGACTCTATCCCATCATTAGAATGCGCGCAATTTGCCAAAAATTTGCTTAAAAACTCATTTTGGCATTGATTTAGATCGTAAAATCTGAATTAATATGCAAAAAATATGATTGATTATTCTCCGGAGGATGTTTTGATTAACTCAGCTATATTGGTTCTGGAAGACGGAACCCAATTCCACGGGCGCGCCATTGGTGCTGAAGGGGCCGCTATTGGAGAAGTCGTTTTCAATACTTCAATGACCGGATATCAAGAAATAATTACTGACCCTTCCTATTCCCGCCAAATTGTTACTCTCACTTATCCCCATATTGGTAATGTCGGCACTAATGCTGATGACGAAGAATCTCCTAACGTACACGCTCAAGGCCTTATCATTCGCGACTTACCATTAATCTACAGTAACTTTCGTGGTCAGGAAGGCTTGTCTGAATATCTAAAACGCCACAATGTGGTGGCTATCGCTGATATCGACACGCGTAAATTAACCCGCCTGTTAAGAGAAAAAGGTGCGCAAAACGGCTGCATTATCGCAGGGGATAACCCAGATGCGGCGCTGGCTTTAGAAAAAGCCCGCAGCTTCTCAGGTTTAAATGGTTTAGATTTAGCAAAAGAAGTTTGCACCAAAGAGATTTACAGCTGGACTCAACGCTCTTGGAACTTAGATGAAGGGCAACCCGCTGCGAGTAAAGAAGACGAGTTGCCATTACACGTTGTTGCTTACGACTTTGGTGCGAAACGCAACATTCTACGTATGTTGGTTGACCGTGGCTGCCGATTAACCGTTGTGCCTGCAACAACGCCAGCAGAAACAGTCTTAGCGATGAATCCAGATGGCATCTTCTTATCAAACGGACCTGGCGACCCTGCACCTTGTGACTATGCTATCAACGCAATTCAAGAATTTTTGAAAACCGATATTCCAGTCTTTGGAATTTGCTTAGGTCACCAACTGTTAGCATTAGCGAGCGGTGCCAATACCGTGAAAATGAAGTTTGGTCATCACGGTGCTAACCACCCAGTCAAAGATTTAGATAAAGATGTTGTGATGATTACGGCTCAAAACCACGGTTTTGCGGTTGATGAATCCACATTACCCGACACATTGCGTGTGACACACAAATCTCTGTTTGATGGCACCTTACAAGGTATTCATCGCACAGATAAACCAGCATTCAGTTTCCAAGGTCACCCAGAAGCCAGTTCTGGTCCTCATGATGCTGCCGGTCTTTTTGACCACTTCATTGACTTAATTAATGAATATCGTCAAAACACACCACGTTCAAACGCAAAATAATCGGGAGCAAGACAATGGCAAAACGTACAGATATTAAAAGCATTCTGATTCTTGGAGCGGGCCCGATTGTTATCGGACAAGCATGTGAGTTTGACTATTCAGGTGCACAAGCGTGTAAAGCGCTAAGAGAAGAAGGCTACCGCGTTATTCTGGTGAACTCTAACCCAGCGACAATCATGACCGACCCAGAGATGGCTGATGCGACATATATCGAGCCAATTCACTGGGAAGTGGTCCGCAAAATTATTGAAAAAGAGCGCCCAGATGCAGTATTACCAACCATGGGTGGGCAAACCGCGCTGAACTGTGCTCTAGAGCTTGAGCGTCAAGGCGTACTCGCTGAATTTGGCGTGACCATGATTGGTGCAACTGCGGATGCAATTGATAAGGCAGAAGATCGCCAGCGCTTTGATAAAGCGATGAAAAAAATTGGTTTAGGTACTGCTCGTTCAGGTATCGCCCATACGATGGAAGAAGCGAATGCAGTTGCTGATGATGTCGGCTTCCCATGCATTATCCGTCCATCATTCACCATGGGTGGGTCTGGTGGTGGTATCGCATATAACCGTGAAGAATTTGAAGAAATCTGTACTCGTGGCTTAGATTTATCCCCAACTAACGAACTCTTAATTGATGAGTCGTTAATTGGCTGGAAAGAGTATGAAATGGAAGTCGTACGCGATAAGAAAGATAACTGTATTATCGTCTGCTCGATTGAAAACTTTGATGCAATGGGGATCCACACAGGTGATTCCATCACTGTGGCTCCTGCACAAACACTGACCGATAAAGAATACCAAATCATGCGTGACGCCTCGATGGCAGTATTGCGTGAAATCGGTGTTGAAACGGGGGGCTCTAACGTTCAGTTCGCTGTTAACCCTAAAGACGGTCGTTTAATCGTTATCGAAATGAACCCACGCGTTTCTCGTTCATCCGCACTCGCGTCAAAAGCAACCGGCTTTCCAATTGCAAAAATTGCCGCAAAACTTGCGGTAGGTTACACCCTTGATGAATTGATGAATGACATTACAGGTGGTCGCACACCGGCGTCATTTGAACCGTCCATCGACTACGTTGTGACCAAAATTCCACGCTTTAACTTCGAAAAATTCGCAGGTAGCAACGACCGTTTGACCACCCAAATGAAATCAGTGGGTGAGGTGATGGCTATCGGTCGCACATTCCAAGAATCTATGCAAAAAGCACTGCGTGGTCTGGAAGTGGGCGCAACAGGCTTTGACCCGAAAGTGAGCCAGGACGACCCAGAATCGTTAACTCGTATTCGTCGAGAATTGAAAGATGCGGGCTCTGACCGTATTTGGTACATCGCTGATGCATTCCGCGCAGGCCTATCTATCGATGGTATCTTCAACCTGACCAATATCGACCGCTGGTTCTTAGTGCAAATTGAAGAGCTGGTGCGTTTAGAAAACGAAGTGGCAGAATTAGGTATCAATGGTCTGACGAAAGATTTCTTACGCCACCTGAAGCGTAAAGGTTTTGCGGATGCGCGTCTGGCAAGCTTAGTGGGTGTTTCTGAAGCGGAGTTGCGTAAATTACGCCAAGGTTATGATTTACACCCAGTTTATAAGCGTGTAGATACCTGTGCGGCAGAGTTTGCAACCGACACTGCATACATGTACTCCACTTATGAAGACGAATGCGAATCTAACCCGAACAGCGACAAGCCAAAAATCATGGTATTAGGTGGCGGTCCAAACCGTATCGGACAAGGTATCGAATTCGACTACTGCTGTGTACACGCGTCATTAGCGCTGCGTGAAGATGGTTATGAAACCATCATGGTGAACTGTAACCCAGAAACCGTTTCAACGGACTACGATACTTCAGACCGCCTCTATTTTGAACCTGTCACACTGGAAGATGTGCTGGAAATCGTGCGCATTGAACAGCCGAAAGGCGTCATTGTTCAGTACGGTGGTCAAACACCACTGAAATTAGCGCGTGCGTTAGAAGCTGCAGGTGTACCGGTGATTGGTACTAGTCCAGATGCGATTGACCGTGCAGAAGACCGTGAGCGTTTCCAACAAGCTGTTAACCGCTTAAACCTGAAACAGCCACAAAACGCGACGGTTGCGACTATCGAACAAGCCGTCGAAAAAGCTGCGGGGATTGGTTACCCGCTGGTGGTGCGTCCATCTTATGTTCTGGGTGGTCGAGCAATGGAAATCGTATACGATGAAATCGACCTGCGTCGCTACTTCCAAACCGCAGTCAGTGTTTCTAACGACGCGCCAGTATTGTTAGACCGCTTCCTAGATGATGCAATTGAAGTTGACGTGGATGCCATCTGCGACGGTGAAATGGTGCTAATCGGCGGAATTATGGAGCACATCGAGCAAGCGGGTGTTCACTCTGGTGACTCCGCGTGTTCACTGCCAGCTTATACATTAAGCCAAGAAATTCAGGATGTCATGCGTGAGCAAGTGCGTAGCCTTGCATTTGAACTGCGCGTTCGCGGTCTGATGAACGTCCAGTTCGCGGTGAAGAATAACGAAGTTTACCTGATTGAAGTAAACCCACGTGCAGCAAGAACGGTACCATTCGTCTCGAAAGCAACAGGTGTGCAGTTAGCGAAAGTTGCTGCGCGCGTGATGGCGGGGCAAACATTGACCCAGCAAGGCGTGACTCAAGAAGTTATTCCACCTTACTACTCGGTGAAAGAAGTTGTTCTGCCGTTTAACAAATTCCAAGGTGTTGACCCAATTCTTGGACCTGAAATGCGCTCAACAGGTGAAGTGATGGGGGTGGGACGCACATTTGCTGAAGCGTTTGCTAAAGCGATGTTAGGCAGCAACTCAACTATGAAAAAATCAGGTCGCGCACTACTGTCAGTTCGTGAAGGTGATAAAACTCGCGTTGTAGATTTAGCTGCCAAATTGCTGAAGCACGGCTTTGAGTTAGACGCAACTCACGGAACTGCGATTGTTCTGGGAGAAGCGGGTATTAACCCTCGTCTGGTCAACAAAGTGCACGAAGGTCGTCCGCACATTCAAGACCGCATTAAGAATGGTGAGTATAACTACATTGTGAATACAACAGCAGGTCGACAAGCGATTGAAGATTCAAAACTCATTCGTGGTAGCGCGCTACGTTATAAAGTTCACTATGATACAACCCTAAACGGCGGCTTCGCGACGGCATTATCACTCAGCGCAGATCCAACTGATAAAGTGATTTCTGTGCAAGAGATGCATGCGTTAATCAAATAATTATTGATTCGATAATTATTAACCCCAGCGGCGTTATTGCCACTGGGGTTTTTTTATGAGTTATTGAAAATGAAATAAAGGGAAAATAGTCACAGCAAAAGACCGCGGGCAAAACACGTTGCGACTTTTCAGTTTTTAGGGGGACTAAAAATGGACGGTTTGGATACCGATTGTTGCGGCTTGTCCACCCACACAAACTCGGCTGATAGCCTGATCTTGATGAGAAATTTCCACTTGAATTTGCGAGGAGCATCCCATTGCCCGCCCTTGCTCTAACAAAAAATGATTTTCAGTAGGGAAAACATGCTTGACCAAATAGCACCCTAATGCACCGCTAGCACTGCCTGTTGCGGACTCTTCATTAATACCATACAGCGGTGCGAAATTCCGACAATGAGCGGTGAAAGGTAGCTCTTGGCTCAACTCAAACACATGAAAACCAATCGAATCGAATTCACGGCTCAGTTGTGCGATAGCATCATAATTGGGTTTTAAGTTATCTAATTGACTGGGTTGCACTGGAACTAAAATATCAGGTAATCCAGTGGAGATAATTTCAATAGGCAAACCCGTTTTCGTGATTGTTTCGGTTGGAATACCTAATGCAGCAGCAACGGCATTCACATCGGGTCCTTGGCGGGTAATGGGGAGTGCTTGCTCCATAATAACGCCATCAGCACTGACCGTAACATTTAAAATACCTGCTTTGGTTTTTTGGGAGTAGGTGCCAGCGCCTAACTGGTTCAATGAAAATAGGGTAAAAAAGACAGCCAATGTTGCATGTCCACAAAAGTCGACTTCACTTTCAGGGGTAAAGAAATCCACTTTATAATCCGTTTCTTCACCTGCACTTTCACCGGTATAGACAAAAGCCGTTTCGGAAAATCCTACTTGTCGAGCAATCTCTATTTTCTGTGTATCGCTGAGTTCTGGCGGGTTGAGTATGACTCCTGCGGGATTACCACCTGTGTTATCACGGGTAAATGAGTTTACAAGATAAACGTTGATTTCATACTCTGATGCGTGTGTGGTCTCGTATGACATGGTGACTCCAAGGTAATAAAATGCGCCTACCTTATTAGGTATTTAGTGGAGGTGAATATGTAGGTTTACTAAGGCGACCAAGTAGTTAGGCCTACACTGGTCGCTATATTTTATAGATTTACTATTGGCTTTCTTTACTGCCTTTTAGGGCCTTACGGTGTTTCCAGTAAACGATAATGGAACCAATTAAGCCGCTGACCAACAGGATAACAGGGATGATCATCAGAGCGGTAATGACGATTTGTTCGTGTTCTTTGACAAAGGGAATTTGATTAATTGCATAACCCAAAGTCACAATAATACCGACCCACAATAATCCGCTAAGCCAGTTAAATAACTGAAAACGGCGGTGACTAAGGTCGGATAATCCCGCTAACAGTGGTAACAGCGTTCTGACGAATGCCAGAAAACGCCCAATGAGGAGGGCATATAAGCCTTGGCGGTTAAACATATCATTGGCTTTTTTATGATATTCCTCAGGGAGTTGAGAAAGCCAGCGTTTAACAACTTTGGTTTCGCTTAGCCAGCGACCTTGAATAAATCCAAGCCAACACCCTAAGCTGGCGGCAGTTGCTAATAGCAAAATAGTGGGGATAAAGTGTAAAACGCCTTTAGCGATCAACGCGCCAGAAAGCAGTAAAAGGGTATCACCCGGTAAAAATGCAGCGGGGAGCACTCCATTTTCTAAGACAATCACCATGAAGAGAATGGTGTAAATAACCCAAAGCACCTCTGGGTTGGAGAGCTTCATAAAATCGTGTTGCCAAAGTGCCAGTACGATTTCGCGTATGACTTCCATAACCGTTCCTGTATCTGCATAAAGCGAATCATTGGGGTCTATCTTACAGGAAAAATTTCAGCCTAGTTTGATTTGTTTAGGGAATTAATTAAAAGGCAGTGATTAACTGCCTAATAATCATGATGAAATGTTGACGCTTAAATACGTTCAAATGCACGCTGTAAATCATCGATAAGATCTTGTGGATGTTCTAACCCAACATGTAGGCGGAAGAATGACCCTGAATCTGGTTGGTAATCATATTGACGCATATTGAGCAAATCTTCTGTTTGATAACCTAAAATCAGAGATTCAAATCCTCCCCATGAATAGCCCATTTTAAAATGACTGAAATGATCGAGAAAATCACTGAATTGTTTAGGTGATAAACGGGATATTAACTGGAATGAAAACAATCCATTGCAGCCGCTAAAGTCGCGTTTAAAAACGGCATGACCCGGATGACTTGGAAGCGCGGGATGAAAAACGTGAGCAACGGATGGGTGCTCTACTAACCAATTTGCGACGGTTAAGCTATTTGCTTCATGTTGTTTAAGGCGAGTTGGTAGGGTGTGAAGCCCTCGACCAGCCATATACACGGTATCTGGATCGGCGGTTTGCCCCAATAGATAGGAGTTTTCACGCAATGTTTCAATGCATCGCTGGTTGGCAACTGCCAATCCTAGCATGCCATCCGAATGCCCATTAATATACTTAGTCGCTGATTGAATCGAGATATCCACATCAAACAGAAGCGGTTTGAGTAAAACGCCTGCAGCCCATGTATTGTCGATCATGATAATGATTTCAGGGGATTTCTGACGAACCGCTTTCACAATGGCGGGAAGGTCGTGGACCTCCATCGTAATAGACCCTGGTGACTCTAGAAAGACGATTTTAGTGTTAGGGCGAATTAGATCGGCAATTTTGTCACCAATCAGTGGGTCAAAGTAGTTTGTCTCGACATTGAGACCAGTTAGAATTTTGTCACAAAAATTTTGGGTCGGATCATATGCGGAGCCTGTAACGAGAATATGATCCCCTGCGTTGATGAATGACATGATGGCATTGGTGATCGCCGCTGCTCCGGAAGGATAAAGGACACAGCCAGCACCACACTCTAATTCAGTCATGGCTTCTTGGAATGCAAAATGGGTTTGTGTGCCTCGGCGACCATACATTAAAACACCATTAGCACGGTTACGTACGGCATGTTTTTTATCTTCTACTGAGTCAAAGATCACGGAAGAGGTACGTTGAATGACGGGATTGACCCCTTTTTGCGTGAATGTAGGGTTTCTACCAAGGTGTACGAGCTGGGTTTCGGGTCTAATTTTTGTCATTGAGCGATGCCTTATTTACCGATAGAAAATCCAAATGATTGGTTAAGTTATCACCTGACGTTAAATGATTTCAGTTGCTTAACGCAAGAACAAAAGTTGCTAGCTGAATTTTCTTCATTATAACCAGCAAAATCATGATGGCATTGCGTGACCGCTATCAATGACAACGTTGATAGGTCACAAAAAATTGTGAATACTAATGATAATTACTATCAATTCGCGCTGTGTTTGATATTATCTGCACATCTTGACGAAAAGAGATGAATTCGCGAGTCAAATTTCGCTTTTAATGGTTAGTCGATGAATGGCACAATCATCGATATAAATTTTTTTATACAACACAAATAAGAGAGTAAAGGCCAACTGATGCGTAAATTAACAGCTTCTATTCTATTGGCGATCGGCTTAATGGGCACAGCATCCGCGGAAACAACACCCGCTGCCACTCCTAGTACACCAGTAGCAAGCCAAGGTTCAACAGCAACCCCTGTCAATACGACTTCCACACCTGAATCAGCGTCTACACCAGTGGTAGCAACTGAGACTGTCATTACGAATACCGCAGTCACTGAAAACGTGGAAATTGCTACAGAAGCTCATGGCGGTGGTTTTGACCAAGATTTATCTGTTTGGGGTATGTACCAGAACGCAGACGTCGTTGTGAAAACGGTTATGATCGGTCTGTTACTCGCATCAGTGATCACATGGGCATTATTCTTATCTAAGGGAAGCGAAATTTTAGTTGCGCGTCGTCGTTTAAAAGACGAAGCCAAAGCAATCGCCGAAGTAAAATCCCTTGATGAAGCGGTTTCTATCGCTGATGGATTTAAAGCGAACAGTATTACACGTATGTTATTAGCGGAAGCGACAACAGAAAGAGCACTTTCTGCGAGTAGCCAAGATCTGTCAGGAATCAAAGATCGTACTGCCTTTCGCTTAGAGCGCTCGGTCGCGGCAATCAGTCGCTATATGGGGCGTGGTAATGGTTATTTAGCGACAATCGGTGCGATTTCTCCATTTGTGGGTCTGTTCGGTACAGTGTGGGGGATCATGAACAGCTTTATCGGTATCGCCCATTCTCAAACGACAAACTTAGCGGTTGTTGCTCCAGGAATTGCAGAAGCGCTACTTGCCACAGCAATTGGTTTGATCGCGGCGATTCCTGCGGTCGTGATTTACAATATTTTTGCTCGGATGATCAATAACTACCGTGGTCAAGTGGGCGATGTTGCGGCTCAGGCAGCGTTGTTACTGGGGCGTGACCTCGATCTGGCAAACAGCAAAGCAAGGTAATCATTATGGCAATGCGTTTAGGTGACGAACAAGACGATAGCGGTGAAATGCATGAAATCAACGTAACACCGTTTATCGATGTTATGTTGGTTCTGCTGATTATCTTTATGGTTGCAGCGCCACTGGCTACTGTTGATATTAAAGTTGATTTACCTGCTTCCACGGCGAAGCCTCAGCCTCGACCTGAAAAGCCAGTATTCTTAACGGTGAAGTCAGATAGTCAGTTATTTATTGGTGAACAAGCAGTTACGAAAGAGCAATTGGGCTCAACGTTAGATCAAGCGACGAATACCAATAAAGAAACTACCATCTTTTTCCAAGCAGACAAGAGCGTAGATTATGAGACGATGATGGATGTGATGAACGCATTACGTCAATCAGGATATCTCAAGATTGGCCTAGTCGGGATGGAAGCAACAGCCGCTAGCGCTAAATAGCGGCTCGTAATCATGCGTTTTATCTCAGTAGCACGTGTGGGCATCATGACACTGATGTTTTGAGATAAAACGTATTTTCATATCAATACTTTTTTCACGCCAAGCTTCTTGCATATCTTTGCAATATTTCTGATAAAAACTGTTGTTTATCCTTATAGTTTCATAAATAAAACGTTCAATTTTATTCTGTATTTCTTAAAATTTTATTTAAGTTAGAGTAATTTTAAATCCTGCCGAGATAAAATTCTTATCAAATAAGAAATGAAGAAGGTTAATTGAAAATAAACCATTTATATTGTATGGGATTATTCATGAGGGGAGTAAGAGTAGTAAATACGCCAATTAAGGGTATTGATTCGGCTGGGAGCAATGTGGGTTTCAGTGGAACTTACTGATTATTAGAGTGAAGTATAAGAAATGTATACACTCTATTCAAAACAGATGTATAGTTAACCAGCTAAAGCCTAGCTTACAAAAGGTAAAAAATAATTAATATATTTCACCTGAATTGAAAGGATAAAAAAGAGAGTAAATTAACGAGTTTATTTTATTAATATAAGTGTTATTAATAAAACAATGTTAAATCACCTTAAATAATGAAATATAAATATGTAATTGCTGTTATAAATATCACCTTGATGATTTTATTATCAGCAATAAGCTTATCTAATTGTTATTAAACTATTTTTTGTTTATTTTTTAGTTTTGCTTAAATAAAATAAAAAAACACTTGCGCAACATTTCATGGGCGCTATAATGCAGGTAATAACATTTTGAAATACTTTTTAATAATTTTTTACTTCGGGTTTTTTATTTTTTAAATTTACTAATGCTAGGGAATAAATAAAGTTATAATTGATGTTTGATTAAGCTTTATATTAAAAAT